>JBQTJZ010000129.1:0-9294 GCA_052386615.1 Methylophilaceae bacterium | reverse complement strand
TGAATTATGACCATAATTTCCGATTCCTTGCAAGCAATTCAAGCAAATATTCTGCAAGCGCGATTAAGTGCTCACCGCAGTGATGAAATAAAGTTATTGGCGGTAAGTAAAGCGCAAAATGCTGATAAGGTGCGTTCTGCCTATTTGGCAGGGCAACGTTTATTTGGCGAAAATTATCTACAAGAAGCTCTCAACAAGCAGATACTGTTGGAAGATTGCAACATTGAATGGCATTTTATTGGCCCAATTCAGAGCAATAAAACACAGCTCATTGCGCAACATTTTAGCTGGGTACATTCTGTTGATCGGCTTAAGATTGCCGAACGTTTGGCCAGTGCTAGAGCCGCCGATTTGCCTCCTCTCAATGTATGTATCCAAATGAACAGTAGCCACGAAACAAGCAAAAGTGGCGCCAATACTAACGAACTGGAAAATTTAGCTTTTAGCATCAGTCAATTACCCACACTCAAATTACGCGGCATTATGGCAATTCCCGCGCCGACAAAAGAGCTTGCAAAACAACATGCGCAATTTAAAATAGTGAGAGATAGTTTTGAAAGTTTGCAACAAAGCGGCTTTGAAGTAGATACCCTGTCCATCGGCATGTCGGATGACTACGTGGCAGCCATACAAGAAGGTGCTACTATTGTGCGTATTGGTTCTGCTATCTTTGGTGCTCGAACCTAACCAGGTAATCAAATAAAAAATAATGCCTTTAAATCACTCTTGATGAGAATAACCGAATGAAGCTAGCATTTATTGGTGGCGGCAATATGGCGCATGCACTCATCGCAGGGCTGAAAAACCAGCAATTTGCCATGTCAGATATCACTGTGGTTGAGCTTAATGCTGATAAACGTGAATATTTACAAAAACAATTTGCGGTAAACAGCACAGATAATTTAGCTGACGTAGCGACTTGTGAAGTCATTTTACTCGCGATTAAACCACAGCAATTATCTGCTCTTGCGAGAAACTTGGCAGCGTTTCTCAACCATCAATTGGTAATTTCCATTGCTGCCGGTATCCGTTTGCATGATTTAAGTCGCTGGCTGGGGGATTATCAAACCGTTGTACGCGCTATGCCCAATACCCCTGCGCAAATTCAGGCGGGCGTCACCGGTTTATATGCTCCGCCCCACATTTCTGCTGCACAAATCGCCATGGCAGATCAAATTTTAGGCGCCGTCGGTAGCACGCTTTGGCTAGATACTGAAGAAAAGCTAGACGCCATCACCGCGATCTCTGGTAGCGGTCCAGCTTATGTATTTTACTTCATTGAAGCATTAGAAGCAGCCGCGTTAGCATTGGGATTGAACGCAGAACAAGCTAAACTATTGAGTATCGACACCTTCCAAGGCGCCAGTTTATTAGCAAATGCCAGTGCAACACCTGTTACCACATTACGCGCCCAAGTCACTTCAAAAGGTGGCACAACGGAACAAGGCTTGCTCAGCCTAGAAAATTCCCACGTAAAACAGGCAATTATTTTAGCAGCGCAAAAAGCTTGTGAACGTGCCCAATCGCTCGGTAATGAACTAGGGAAGGACTAATCGTTACATGTTTTCCACAGCACTGCATTTTTTAGTAAGTACCTTATTTAGCTTACTGACCATGATGTTTTTACTGCGCTTTTTTATGCAATTATTTAAAACATCTTTTTACAATCCCCTCGGTCAAATGGTCATCACACTGACTGATTTTGCGGTAAAGCCTGCGCGTAAATTTATTCCTAGTTGGAAGAAAATTGATTTGTCCACGTTAGTGTTAGCCATTTTTACCCAGTTTTTATTACAAATGATGCTACTTTGGCTACGCAATTTTCCACTTGCGATTGCGGGCGATTCAATTTGGTTAAATATACTGGGCTTGAGTTTGCTTGGCACACTACGCGTTGGGCTAGATTTGTTTTTCTATGCGATTTTGTTACAAGTCATTTTAAGCTGGGTTAACCCGCATACACCTATTACCCCGGTATTAAACAGTTTAACCAAACCATTACTTGCGCCAATTCAACGCCTTATCCCAACCGCCAACGGTATTGACTTTTCTCCGCTGGTTGCCTTGATTTTGCTACAAATGGTGAATGTCTCTGTAATTTCCATTTTGCAGCAACGACTAAGTAATATTTTCTAAGGTGCCCAATGCACGACTCCCTGAGCGCTAAGCCGATTCCCGCCTATCGATTATATGGTCATGTCTAGCACAACCTTAAAAACCAAGGTCAACGAATATCAGATCTGGCGATCCAATCTCACCAAAACGATATCTGATTATCGCGACTGGTTAGCGCATAGCCTCTATTCCGACGCGATTGTAGAATTACGCTTATTCGATATATTAGAATCACTCAAGCACGACCAGCTGGTATTGGCGTTTTTAGCCGAATTCTCACGTGGCAAAACGGAAACGATTAATGCTTTGTTTTTTTCAGACTTTAATCAGCGCCTGTTACCAAGCGAGGCAGGACGGACCACCATGTGTCCTACTGAAATATTTTGGGATGCTAACGAAGAGCCTTCCATAAAATTGTTGCCGATTGAAACGCGCAAGTCTGATGATTCGCTAACCTATCTCAAATCCACCCCGAATGCATGGCAAAAATTTAGGCTGGATGCCAACTTGCCTGATGAAATGAAAGTCGTACTGCGTAAACTCATCGATCAAACAGAGGTATCACAAAGCGAAGCGGAAGCGCTTGGTCTATGGAATCCACAGGATATTGAGATGGTAAATGCGCTTAAAAAAAGTGGGGTAGTTAAAGTGCCCACGTGGCGGCACGCTATCATTAATTTTCCACATCCGCTGCTCAAAAGCGGTCTAGTAGTCATCGATACGCCCGGCCTCAATACCATAGGCGCCGAACCAGAGCTAACGCTTAATATTATTCCTAGTGCACATGCAGTACTGTTTCTTACTGCAACCGATACCGGGATCACCAAATCTGATCTTAATATTTGGAATACCTACATTAAAGGCCGAGCCAAATACAAACTCATCTTACTGAATAAGATTGATATTCTTTGGGATGATTTGAAACCCCAGCAAGATGTGATTAACGAAATAGAAAAACAAATCAACATCACTGCACATCAACTAGGCGTTTCTTCAGAGAGTGTGTTCGCCATTTCTGCACAAAAAGCCTTAGTGGCTAGAATTAAAAAGAATACTGAATTGCTTGAAAAGAGCCGTATTCTCGAGCTGGAAAACACTTTGGGCAATCAAATGATTCAAGCCAAACATGAGATTTTAGGCAGATCTATTGCCGGTGAATGCAGTGAAATGATTAAAAGTTCGCGCAAAGCCTTACAGCAACGATTGGTGAGTTTGCGTAACCAAGTCAACGAATTAAGAGCCTTGAGAGGCAAAAATATTGATGCCACTCAAAATATTTTGGCAAAAGTGGTGGCTGAAAGAAAACGTTATGAGGCCTCGATTCCTACTTTTAACCACGCGAATGACAAGATTACTTTTCTTGGCAACAAGCTACTAAAGCATTTAAGCACAAACTATCTTGATACTTCTATTGAGCAAGGACGTCAGGAGATGGGAGATAGCTGGACTACCATTGGGCTGAATCGTGGCATGCGCCACTTGATGAAACAGGCCATTGAGCTGGCTGATTTTATTAGCAATGAGACCAAAGCCGTTAAAAAACTGGCTGATAACGTGTATAACGTTTTCCAATCAAAACATGGGTTTGAAATCTTCGAAGCCCCTGAGCTTAATCTGTCCCCTTTCTTAAGCAATATGCGTGCTTTAGAAAAAATTACAGACGATTTTTGCGCCGATCCGATTAATGTGCTAACAGAAAAACATTTTTTAATTCGTAAGTTTTTCTTAGGGCTGGGCACACAAAAGCAAAAAATATTTGAGCAAGCCCGCAATAACTGCGAACGCTGGCTACAAGATGTGATGGGTACGCTAAAAACGCAAATGGCAGAACATAAGAAGACCTTGGAAGAACGCACTAAAAATCTAATGGCGGCTAAGGCAAGCGCAGAGGCGTTAGATCAGCAGCTGGCGATTGTAGAAAAAGAATACACGCTACTCAGCAGAGAAAGTGCAGAATTAGATAAGATGCTACTGTATATGCTTACTGCGGTTAAGCCCGCCTTAAAGGCTAAGTTGGTAGAGCAAAATAGTTTTGGCCTCGATAAAACCTTGCAAATTCCTGATTTGCCTTTTCTGAATGCTCCCACTCTTCAAACGCCTTCTCACGATAAGCCCATCGTTTAACTTAGATTGAAATTAGCGGTTAAATCCAGACGATATCAAATACTTCTCGGGAATATTGGCTATCTGCTTGTAGCGTCACGCGCTTATTAATAAAGTCTGACAAATTAGCCAAACTTTGCGACTCCTCATCTAACAACAAATTAATCACGCTAGGAGAGGCGATCACCTTAAACTCCTTGGCATCAAACTGTTTAGATTCACGCATCAATTCACGCATGATTTCATAAGTAATCGTTTGTGCCGTTTTATATTCACCGCGCCCTTCACACACCTCACATGACTCACAGAGCAAATGGGCAAGACTTTCACGCGTACGTTTACGTGTCATTTCAACCAGTCCCAGCGGCGTAAAACCATTAATTCCAGTACGCGCACGATCTAAACTCACCGCTTTTTTAAGTTCGTCTAATACTTTTTCGCGCTGGGTATCTTCATCCATATCAATGAAATCGATAATGATGATCCCGCCTAAATTGCGCAACCTCAGTTGACGTGCAATGCATTGCGCCGCTTCAAGATTGGTTTTAAAAATCGTATCCGATAAATTTTTGCCACTGACGAAACTGCCGGTATTAACATCCACCGTAGTTAACGCTTCCGTTTGGTCAAAAATTAAATAGCCTCCTGATTTAAGCTCCACTTTGCGCGAAAGTGCACGCTCGATTTCTTTTTCAATATTGTAAAAATCGAATATCGGCCGCTCACCCTGATAATGCGATAACGGTTTTAGTGCCTTGGCTACATAGAGCTCTGCAAATTCCTTCATGCGCAGATACGTCTCTTTGGAATCTACACGGATACTCGTGGTGTCATCATTCACCACATCCCGTAGAATACGTCGCGGCAGGCTCAAATCATAAAAAATCAGTGAGCGCTCACTAGCATGCTGACTATCTTCCTGGATTTTTGCCCATACTTTTTGCAAATATTCGATATCAGCCAACAGTTCTTCATTTGTCGCCGATTCTGACATGGTGCGAATAATAAACCCCCCATTGCGATGCTCTGGTAGCAAGCCTAATAAGCGATTGCGTAATAGCTCCCGTTCCTCTTCATCTTCAATACGCTGCGAGACACCGATATGATCTTGATGTGGCAGAAACACTAAAAAACGGCCCGCGATACTGATTTCAGTCGTCAGGCGCGCGCCTTTCGTGCCAATCGGCTCTTTAATGACTTGCACAACAATTGATTGCCCTTCGTGCAATACTTCCTGAATCGGCTTCTCGGTTTGAACCTCGCCCTCAATATGACACTCCATAACATCAGCCGCATGCAAAAAAGCAGCGCGCTGCAAGCCTATCTCCACAAACGCAGACTGCATCCCTGGCAACACCCGACACACCGTGCCCCGATAAATATTACCGACAATCCCCAGCGAAGAACTACGTTCGATATGCAGTTCTTGTGGAATGCCCTGCTCTAAAACAGCCACACGAGTTTCTTGCGGCGTCACGTTAATAAGTATCTCTTGTGCCAATATCAACTCTTTTGCTATCAATTATTTACGTGCCATCTCGTTAATAAGCTTTACCGTTTCATACAAAGGCAAGCCCATTACGCCACTATAACTACCTTCAATGTGCTTAACCCACGCACCAGCCCTGCCCTGTATGGCATAACTACCCGATTTGTCCCGATGTTCTCCAGTCGCGATATATGCTTTAATTATCGCATCACTGAGTGACATCATTTCTACTTGCGTGGTACTCAATAATACTTTTATCTTTTTGCGAAAACTTACTGCAATTGCCGTATGCACCTCGTGTTTGCTTGCAGAGAGCTTTTTGAGCACTTTGAATGCTTCTTGGTCATTCGCAGGCTTACCTAAAATCTCTCCGTTCTGCGCAACAATCGTATCAGCCGCCAGTAGTGGTAAGTAGGTATAATCACTCTTCAAAACTTTGCTAGCAGCTAATGCTTTTTCAGCCGCGAGGCGTTTCACATAATCTGCTGGTAACTCCCCTATCTGCGGTGTTTCATCAATATCGGTCGGAAATGCAATACAGTCAATACCAACTTGCTTCAATAACTCTACCCGCCGCGGGCTGCGCGAGGCTAAAATAATCATTTGTATACTATTTTGTTTCAGCATTTTATCCAACTTTATTCATCTTATTTATCCACTAGGGCACCACTTTAATTTACTATGTTTAAATCACCAAACATTCGTTGTTCAATTCATACTTAACTGATTTAATTAACTGCCTAATGACCGAATATGCCTACTTAGTTAAAACCACCATCGCACTGTTTGCCATTGTGAGTCCATTGGGCAGTCTCCCTATATTTATCACCGCGACCAATGGCTGGAGCAAACATGATCGCGCCAAAATGGCACGTACGGTCGCCTTCACCGTGTTTATCGTGCTCATGACCTCCGCGTTTTTTGGAGACGTGATTTTAGATTTTTTTGGTATTAGCATCCCCTCATTTCAGGTAGGCGGCGGTATATTGCTGATGCTCATCGCCATCGCCATGATGCACGGCAAACAGAGTGGCGCACGCCAAACCCCGGAAGAAGCGCACGATTTAACTGAGCGTGAAGTAATTGCAATTGTACCATTGAGCATTCCCTTGCTTGCTGGGCCAGGCGCTATCTCTAGCATGATTTTAAGCGCTCAGCAGCAACCCACATTATTAGGCCACGTTTCCCTCGCTATTCCAGTGTTAATTGTGGCGCTGATTGTATGGCTAGTACTGCAACTGGCAGATACCATTACGCGGCGTTTAGGCACTATTGGCATTAACATTATTACCCGCTTAATGGGGCTAATACTCGCCGCAATGGCAGTAGAATTTATTGCCCATGGGCTGATTGGTTTATTTCCGCAACTCACCGCTTAGCGTAGAATAGCGCCGTTAATATTTAAGAACAAAATAGTGAAAAAGCATATTTGGAAACCCAACACCACCGTTGCGGCTATTGTTGAACAAAACGGACAATTTTTACTGGTAGAAGAAACCACCGAGCGTGGCAATCGTTATAACCAACCTGCCGGTCATTTGGAAGACGGTGAAACACTGATTCAGGCAGTCATTCGCGAAACACTGGAAGAATCAGCCTACGATTTTAGCCCCGAAGCTTTACTGGGTATTTATCATTGGAAGCATCCGCATAACGATACCACTTATCTGCGTTTTGCCTTTATCGGTAAAGTAGGCATGCATTACCCATTACAAGAATTGGACGATGGCATCATTCAAGCGGTATGGATGGGGATTGATGAAATTCGCGAAAAACAAAAGCTGATGCGTAGCCCGCAGGTGCTTACCTGTATCGAAGATTATCTCGCGGGCAACCGCTATCCTTTAACAGTGGTAACCTCGCTATGAGCCGACAAAAGGTAATCGTTGGCCTTTCTGGCGGAGTCGATTCATCAGTCGCGGCAATGCTGCTAAAACAGCAAGGTTACGATGTCATCGGCCTGTTCATGAAAAATTGGGAAGATGATGATGACGATGAATACTGTTCTAGCAAGCAGGATTTAATCGATGCGGTTTCTGTGGCTGATAAGCTTGGCATTGAGATAGAAGCAGTTAATTTTAGCAAAGAATATAAAGACCGTGTGTTTGCTAATTTTCTCGAGGAATATCAGGCCGGTCGTACTCCCAATCCGGATATTCTGTGTAATGCCGAAATTAAATTCAAAGCGTTTTTAGATCATGCCATGCATTTAGGCGCTGATTTAATCGCCACTGGCCATTACGCGCAAGTACGTGAAAATCCACTTAAACCGGGCAGTTATCAGTTACTTAAAGCGGATGACGGTAGCAAAGACCAAAGTTATTTTTTGTATCGTCTCAATCAAACGCAGCTCAGCAAAACTCTGTTTCCACTTGGCACTTATTTAAAGCGCGAAGTACGTGAAATGGCACGCCAAGCTGGTTTGATTAATGCCGAGAAAAAAGACTCCACCGGCATTTGCTTTATTGGTGAGCGCCCTTTTCAGGAGTTTTTGCAACGCTACTTGCCTAAAAAACCGGGAGAGATCAAAACGCCGGAAGGCAGGCTAGTCGGTCAGCATGAAGGTTTGATGTATTACACACTGGGGCAACGTCAGGGCTTAAAAATCGGCGGCTCTAAAGAAAGTAATGGCGAACCTTGGTTTGTCGCAGCCAAAGATATGGCAAAGAACGAGCTTTTAGTGGTGCAAGGGCATGAGCATGCTCTGTTATTAAACGATGGATTAAAAGCTAATCAGTTGCATTGGATTAGTGAGGAAGACCCAAAAACCAACTGGGTATACGCCGCCAAGGCTCGCTACCGCCAACCCGATGCGCCATGCGAGATTGATGGCTTAGACAAAAATGAAGTGGAAATCCGCTTTGGACAAAAACAATGGGCGATTACGCCCGGGCAATCTGCCGTAGTGTATGAAAGCAACGTATGCTTAGGCGGTGGCATTATCACCACAGCAATTTAGGCAATTGGAGCAGTTTCTTTAAAGCTGGGGCGTTTGATCAAAATGCTGTAATGTTTGGCGAGGTTTGCATATTTATCTTGCCAATTCAAATACTTAAATCGAAAATCGACGTAACCTAACGTGCAACCGAGCGCGATATCCGCCAGGCTAAATGTCTCATTCACGCACCATTTTTTTTTAATAATGTCTTTGTTCAGCACTTCCAAACCAGCGGTAACTTTACCGAGTTGTTTTTCAATATAGGCTTGCGATTGTTGCGCAGCGGGTTTACGCTCTTCTAACATTGCGGCAACTGCTGCGTCACAAATACCATCCGCCAGCGCCTCCCAGCGAATCACTGAGATTCTTGCACTATTTTCATTGGGCACCAGCTTGCTTACCGGTGTGCGGTGGTCGAGATATTCCACAATCACGCGTGAATCGTACAAAGCCTCGTCATCATCCAAAATAAGCACGGGTACTTTACCAAGCGGATTGTACTGTTTGACAGGGGAATCTGGGTCACTCAACACCACTTCTTGCAACGTAATATCGATACGTTTTTCAATCGCCACAATGCGCACCTTGCGTGCATAGGGGCTATTGGGTGTGTATAAAAGTTTCATGCAAATACCATCGAGTTTTAAGT
>JBQTJZ010000128.1:0-2003 GCA_052386615.1 Methylophilaceae bacterium | reverse complement strand
AAGAGAAAAAGGTACGTAGCGTTGGTGGAACTGCAGAAGAATCTGTAGATGTGCGGATTATTAGCGCCACCCACAAAAATTTAAGCGACATGATGGCGAATGGTTTATTTAGGCAAGATTTATACTATCGATTAAATGTCATCCAGCTCAAAATGCCTGCTTTGCGCAGCCGCCCGGAAGATATCCCAGAACTTACTCAAAAACTATTGCAAAAGTTATGTGCCAGCCAATCCATTGCAATCCCAGTGATAGAGGAAAGTGCAAGCAAACTTATTTCAAAACTTCCATTCTCTGGTAACGTACGTGAACTGGAAAATATGTTAGAGCGTGCACTTGCGCTATGTGATGGCAAAAGAATCAGTGCCGACGATCTATTGATGGAACAGGAGATTAATTCAACGAAAGACGATGTAGCCGACTTCAATTCCAATAAAAATTTAGATGTTAACCTACCAGACTACCTAGAAGACATTGAAAAACAGGCAATACTTAAAGCATTAGCCAAGGCAAACAACAACAAAACGGCTGCCGCCAAACTATTAGGCGTAAGCTTTAGAACCCTGAGATATCGTCTATCTAAACTTGGTCTTGCTAAAGAAGATGACCCTGATTTAGATGACAATAGCCCTATCGCTTAAAGTAACAAGAATCAAATTAGCACGATGCCCAAGTAGGTCACATACATCACGCCGTTGATAAGCAAGTGCCAAATACGAATGCCTTCCCGAGCCACTAAGATCCGTAGCCAAATAGCGGCGATTAGCGTAATCGCAATTACCCAAACCACTTCAGTTCGTGCTTCCCAAGGCGTAAGCATAATGCCAATTGCTGGTAGCAAGGTGCCCTGAAATACCATTGCACCCGTAATATTACCGAAGGCAAGCGTATCTTTACCTTTGCGTATCCATAAAATACTATTCACCTTCTCTGGCAACTCGGTGGCTACTGGAATGACCAGCAACGAAAGTAGCAATGCAGAGATGCCTATAATGCTGGCGGCTTCTTCAACTTCGTTAATAAAACCTTTTGCCCCAAAAATCAATAGCGCCAACCCTAACAATAACTGTAAAACTATCATCACCATATTGTTGGGCAGACCAATCTTAGTTAAATACATATCGCCATCCGCCTCAGTCGCATGACCTTCTTCCACCAGCTCTTTAGAAGCTCGTATCGTCATCATGACGTAAATGAAATACATGAGCACCATTAAAAACCCGATACCGTAGCGAATAATCGCCTGTTCATGCGGAATAACCATCGCGATGGCGGCAAATGAGAATGCCACAATAAAAAAGTTTAAGTCTCGTATTAATCCTGTGCGCTCTGGACGTACATGCCCTTGTGTACCGCGTCGCCTCCAAACTGAAATGGCCATTAAGCATAGTGAAAGTGTTGCTAACATTAAAGGCGCCCCCAAAATAGCTCCCACGCCGATATCATGGCCAGAGTGCGGATTAGCCGAGCTTGAGGTATAGGTAAATATTGCCAATAAAGGCACTAGAGTTTCGGGTAACGCAGTCCCCACCGCTGCAAACAGCGAGCCGGTTACGCCTTCAGAGATACCAAGCTTCTCCCCTAAATGCTCTAACGCATTGGTAAATATCTGAGCAGCAATTAAAATGATGACCAACATAACCAATAATTGTAGAAAAACCATGAGAAACAACCTAAAAAATGATGGGAACGTTTATTTTATCGGAATAAAGGGGATTTTTTCTAGATTCAACTAAAATAAACCCTATGAAAAAATCAGCCCTTCAAAAACTGACGATCAACAAAACTGGCATTGCAAATCAGGCAAAACAGATTGCTTCGCCTAATTTTGATGCGCGCCCGCATAATTGCACCATCAGCATGGTCGTTATTCATAATATCAGCCTGCCTCCGAATGAATACGGTGGTAACGGCATTATCGAATTATTCACCAATAGGTTAAACCCTGATGCGCACCCTTACTATGCCAAAATTGCCACCGCTAAAGTTTCATCGCATTTTTTATT
>JBQTJZ010000127.1:0-1749 GCA_052386615.1 Methylophilaceae bacterium | reverse complement strand
GATATTACGATCAAAGTCACATTTGGCAGATGCAGCATGCCCACGCACTGAAATTGTGCGCTCGGTCATGCCTGGAATGACCGATAAATTTAAATCAATTGAAGTACTATTTTTAGTGCCATGCACGTGCCATTTGCGGTAGACACGACTGCCGCCTGGTAAATCGATAGGCGTCGAAATATGTGTTGTCACCTTATCGATTGGGCCAACCAAATCTACCATAAATGCCGTTAAGTGAGGCCCTAGTTCAAACCATAAATTCTTTGGTTCTGTAAGCATCCAATTATTAAACGGGCCAAATTGAATTAATCCTAGCGCGTAAAGCCAGTTAATCGTCACCTGATCAAGGTTACCAATAGTGCCATCTTTCACTTCTGATCTGAGTTTTTCATAAGCAGGTAAAAATAGAAAATTGTGATTAACCCCTAATTTCAAGCTTTTTTTGGCAGCTAAATCTACCAGCATTTGACACTGGACTGAATCAAGTCCCATTGGCTTCTCAATAAATACGCTTACCCCCGCCTCAAGAATCTGCTGAGTCAACTCTATATGTAAATCGGGAGGCAATAATACGTGTACGGCATCCAGTTTAAGCTTGAGCATTTCATCTAATGAGGTGAATATATTGGCAATGCCATAGCTGCTTGCTGCTTGCTCTGCCTTTTCTCTTGAGCGATCGCACACCGCAACAATCTCAACATTATCAAGCACTTTCAACGCTTTTGCATGCGCATCTACAATAAAACCTGCACCAAGCAACCCTACCTTATACCTTGCTTTCACAAACAACTCCTATATTAAATTCTATTATTCAAGCTAATTACTGCTACTTGTATTCGATAATCTCGTATCGTTGCTTTAGTCTGTTCAAATAAAATTTTAGTAGACCAAGTCCATTGGCAAATTTACCTAAAATTAGAAAGCGCGTGTACAAAAAAGCATCGCTCAAATTGTCTCCTAAGTTACGACGAAATCGATATATTCGCCAACCTAGTATTACATAAAGGCCTAATAGCAGCACACTCCCCCCGTGCGTTGGAATCAACAGCAACAACACCATCAGAGGAACACCAATACCCCACACCCATGTACTTTTACGATCTTTCATACAATCTTTAGCTTGTGTTGCTCCATTTAAATGAGCACGCTGTGCTATAGCATGACCTGCACGCACGGATCTACGCCACCATTGACCAAAACTTGTCATGTTTGCATCGTGCGTTGCCATCGAATGATTTATCTTAGTAATGATATATCCCGCAAGGCTTAAACGCACACCGAACTCTGAATCTTCGCCGGCTATAACCTCTGGGTTAAATCCGCCAAGTTCATTAAACACATCAGCACGCATCATTGAAATGCCCCCTAAAGCACCAAAATTTGTTAAATCTCCTGCAGAAGATTTCCACTCGAGTGCACATAGTCGATTATAAATCGTTTTATACTCTTTCAATTCGTGTAAGTGGCCTATTACTGTGGCCCGTTTGGGCTCTTCTTTCATCGATTGTTTGGCTGCTTCAATCCAGCCTTCGGTTAATACACAGTCTCCATCCACAAACTGTACAAATTTAATGTTTGGAAACATTGTTTTAATCTCGGCAAAACCTTCATTTCTAGCACGTGCAGCAGAGAACGGTTTGCTGGTATCTAACTGAACAATCCTATCAACTAGTGGCTTGGCTATTGCAATGCTGTTATCAGTAGATCCTGAATCGACATACACGACTGGGCATTGGCTAGACATTGATT
>JBQTJZ010000126.1:0-7529 GCA_052386615.1 Methylophilaceae bacterium | reverse complement strand
CAATAAGTATCTACTAAATCAATCACTTATAGAAAATAGCTTTGGGAACTTTATCCCAAAGATTGGTGGTACACAATCATTTCCGTATGTTTTGAAAAAAAGCATTGGCCATTCCTCAGAAAATTGCCATATCATTTTTGACTCACAGCAGGAATTGCGCTTATCAGACACTTTAACTAATCCAGAATACTTTACCCAAGAGCTCATATCTGGGCCTAACGAATACGCTACCCATATCATTTTTAAGGATCAAAAAATTATATCTTCACTCAACATCGAGTATTCTTTTGATACTGAAACACCTATAAAGGGAAAGAATAAACCGCTTTACACCAAAATATGCCACTGTCCTTATCTTGATGTATTTTCTGCTATTCTTGTACTGATTGGCTTCGAGGGGTTATGTTGTTTTAATTACAAAGAATCTGCTAGTCTTCTGTATATTATTGAAATTAACCCAAGATTTGGTGGAAGTCTCGCCCCATATTTTTCTTCATTTATCAACCACCTTGACTAAATTTTATCTATGGAAAATAGATGCTGAATGCCACAAGTCAGTGGGCGTAAGGTCTAGATTAACATGCGATGGTTCCTAGTATTAGCTCTGCCACTCGCTCAGCACTTGCAGGCGCCATCGTTAAGCCATATCTAAAATGGCCTGTGTTTAAAAACAAGTTTTCAATACTTGGGTGTTGTGCAATGGTAGGTAGGTTATCTGGAGTTCCCGGCCGAAAGCCGCACCAATGCTTAATGACAGCCGCCTGTTTTAAATTGGGCTGTATATTCTCTGCTTTTACTTGCAATGCCTGACGCATCGCCTCTGTAGTGCTGGTGTCAAAACCCACGTCTTCTAAAGTGCTGCCTGCCAACAATAAACCATCACGGCGCGGCACTAAGTAAAAACCATCTTGGTAAATAATATTGGCTGGCAAATTTGATGCTGCTTGATGAGAAAGGTCGTACAGCAAAATTTGCCCACGCATTGGCTTAACGTTTAGGCCAGCCGCTGTGTCTTTTAGTAGCTCAAAGCTCCATGCGCCAGAAGTCACGACAAAAACATCCGCCATCAGGACATTGCCAGCACTCGTTCTCCAGCCCTCTATTTTATTTGTATTGTTAACTGACTTAAGCTGTAAAGGTTCTAATTGAATACTTTCTAGCAGGGTGACATTTTGCTGAATCAGCAATTCTTTTAAGGCTTGCAACAAATGGGGCGGGCGCACTTGCGCCACCTGTGGCAACAATAAATTCTCACCGATTTGCTGCGCTTCTATATTGTTTTTTGCGCACCAGCTCAGCCCCAAAGCCGCATCAAACGCTGGCTGAATTAACATGCCACTTTGGGTATATTCTGGGTCGATGCCAGTTTCGTCTAATAAGCGCTGACACAAAGCCGGGTAAAGGCTTGCACCAGATAAAGCGAGTGCATTCACCTCATCTTTATACATCCACGGTAATAGGGGAAACAAAATGCCCGCGCCCGCCCAGCTTGCTTCGCCCGAAGTTTGTGCTGCGATTTGATTGCGCTCCACAACGCTCACCTGATGGCCTTGCTGATTGAGTTCTAATGCGGTCATACAGCCCACAATACCGCCGCCGATAACCACAATATTTGCCATGTTACTTACCAGAAATGAGATAGGTTTCGGCTGCGATTAATCCTTCTGGACGCCCTAACAGCACCAAAACATCGCCTTCTGTTAATACAATATCAGGTCGCGGAATAATATCCTCGAGCATATTGGGACGACGCAACATTTGCACTTCTACGCCAAACTGCGCAAAATTAATATGGTCTAAACGTAGTTTTCTAGCGTAAGAATTTTGGTTAATTTCTACCGGATGCAACCTCAATTGCAAGGCATCTTCAGTCTCGGTGTCCACATCCGAAACACCACGGAAATAGCCTTTAAACATGCTGTAACGCTCTTCACGGAAGAGACGGATACGCTTAACGACGCGATGCAAAGGCACACCCAGTAACACCAGTGCGTGAGAAGCCAACATCAGACTCCCTTCTAGCACTTCTGGCACCACCTCGGTCGCCCCTGCGTCTCTAAAGTCATTCATATGTGTTTCATCGTAAGTGCGCACAATGACAGGTAAATCGGGATAATTTTCTTGCGCGAGATGCAACACTTTCATTGAAGCGCGCATATCGGAATAACTGACGATAAGCGCTTTTGCACGCGACACCCCGGCTGCCTCTAGCACCACACGACGACCCGCATCGCCATACATCACATGTTCACCCGCAGCAGAAGCCTCATGCACACGCGTGGGGTCAATATCCAAAGCGATAAACGGAATACGCTCTTCTTTAAGAAAGCGTCCCA
Organism: Methylophilaceae bacterium; assembly: GCA_052386615.1. GTDB lineage: Bacteria > Pseudomonadota > Gammaproteobacteria > Burkholderiales > Methylophilaceae > JBQTJZ01. The sequence goes on along the minus strand of JBQTJZ010000126.1, from coordinate 5,193 downwards.
GATATTGCCCACTACGGCCATAGCCGCAAATAATTACATGATCACGCAAATCTTTGCCCACGTGGTCAATCGCGTCTACCTTCTGACTACTGTTAAGCATGTAACTTTTGACCAGCTTACGTGCAATGCGGCCATTATATTGAATAATAAATGGTGCGATGACCATAGATAGTAACGATGCAGCCAACACCAGCTGCAATTCACCGCCGCCGATAAGATGCTGCTCTAACCCCAAGGCCAAGATAACAAAGCTAAACTCACCCGCTTGGGCAAGAATGATACCGGAACGTATGCCCACCCCCGACTCAAAACCAAAAGCGCGAATAAGCACGGCGGTGACCATTGCCTTAAACAACACAAACGCCACCAGCAGTAACAATACCAAACTGATATGCTGAATCAGGTAATTAAAATCGAGCAACATGCCCACGCTGATAAAAAACAGCCCAAGTAAAATATCGCGAAACGAGGCAATGTCGGATTCCACTTGATAGCGATAGCGCGTTTCAGAAATCAACATGCCCGCAATAAACGAACCCAGTGCGTAAGATAAACCCGCCATTTTAGTGGCAAACGCAAGTAGCAAGGTTACCATTAGCACGTTCATCACAAATAGTTCGCGCGAACGTTGGCGCGCCACTACACTAAACCAATAATTGAAAGTGGCTTTGCCAAAATTGAATAATATGAATAACAATACCGCCGTTTTAATCAGCGATAATCCTAGCGTAGCACTTAAATCAGCCGATTGCGAACCTAGCGCCGGAATAAGCACCAAAATCGGGATAACGGCTAAATCCTGAAACAGCAAAATACCGATGCTCAAGCGACCATGACGCGAGCTTAAATCGACACGTTCCATTAAAATTTTGGAAACAATCGCGGTTGAGGACATAGTGAGCGCGCTGCCAACGATAAATGCAGTGGGTAAACTCAGCCCTGCCAGCCAAGCCACCAACATAGTCGTTGCCAAGGTGATGCTTACTTGAGCTCCGCCTAGACCAAATAGGGTTTTGCGCATGGCATAAAGCTTAGGTAAGCTAAATTCTAGCCCAATAATAAACATTAAAAATACGATACCAAATTCAGCTAAATGTCGACCAGATTCGATGCTTGGTAACAAATCTAGCGCATAAGGGCCAAACAGAATACCCACCATAAAATAAGCCAACATAGCGGGTAAATGCAGTACACGAAACAAGGCAACGGCAAATACCGAACTGGTAAGGAGCAGCAAAACACTGGTAAGCGAATCAAACAATGGGTTTATTTTCTGTAATGATTACTTGTTTAGTTAAAAATTGGCTGTTTAGGCAAAATTTGTGCCTACTTTTACTATTTTACTAAAAAACTGAAGTTTTTTGCTTTATTCAAGGCAGATTCCCTTTTATACTGATTGTTATGACACCAACGCTACTACAATCCGATCGATTACACGCACCTAAAGCCAGTAGTTTGGCGCTTGCGCGGAAAGTGCTAAGTATTGAGGCACAAGAAATTGAAGCTTTAGCACAGCGTCTCGATGCCAATTTCGACCAAGCAGTACAGCTTATTCTACATTGCCAAGGACGTGTTGTCGTGAGTGGTATGGGAAAATCTGGGCACATTGGCCGTAAAATCGCGGCAACATTTGCCAGTACTGGCACACCGGCTTTTTTTATGCACCCTGCCGAGGCCAGTCATGGCGATCTTGGCATGATTACTGAGGGTGACATCGTAATAGCGCTTTCAAATTCAGGTGAAAGTGACGAGATACTCAATATTTTGCCTACCATCAAACGCTTAGGCGCAAAAATCATCAGTATCACCGGTAAAACCGCTTCAACCTTGGCCAAAGAGTCTCATCTGCATTTAAGTGCAGAAGTATCGCAAGAGGCTTGTCCTTTAGGGTTATCACCCACGGCGAGCACAACGGCTGCGCTCGCTTTAGGCGATGCATTGGCGGTCTGCGTGCTGGATTGTCGCGATTTTTCAGCCGAAGATTTTGCACGCTCTCACCCTGGCGGCAGTATTGGCAGACGTTTGCTGACACGAGTGAAGGATATTATGCGCAGTGGCGACGAACTACCTAGCGTAACAGAGAGTGAACTGCTCAGTAGCGCGTTGCTAGAAATGACAGACAAAGGGCTAGGCTTTACTGCGGTTGTTGATCGCGAAAATGTATTGCTAGGCATTTTTACCGATGGTGATTTGCGGCGCGTTTTTGCCAAAGGGGTTAACGCCAACTCTGCCAGAATTGCCGACGTAATGCATGCTAATCCCAGCACCATCCAGGCGGATCAATTAGCTATTGAGGCCGTGGAAATGATGGAGCAAAAAAAAATTAATGGTTTATTGGTCACTGATGAAGCTGGAAAGTTAGTGGGTGCGTTTAATATGCACGATTTATTAAAAGCGAAAGTAGTGTGATGACAGTTTCTGATGAAGTATTAACTCGCGCATGCAAAATTAAATGTGTCGTTTTTGATGTAGATGGTGTGATGACGGATGGTGGTCTTGGTATTGGCGATGATGGTCAAGAATATAAAACTTTTCACAGCCTAGATGGGTTAGGCATGAAGCTACTAAAAGCCACTGGCGTACAAATGGCGATTATTACTGGTCGCACCAGCAATGTCGTTAAAAAACGTTCAGAAACGACCGGTATTGCACATTTCTACCAAGGGGTAGAGGATAAATTGGAAGCCTTTAATGATTTGCTAGACAAATTGCATCTGAACGCGGACGAAGTCGCCTTTATGGGCGATGACGTAGTAGACGCTCCCGCCATGCGCCGTTGTGGCTTAGCGCTCACTGTGCCTTCCGGTCATCGCTTACTAAAACCGTATGCACATTATGTGACAGAAGCCGCTGCCGGTCGTGGCGCAATACGTGAGGTATGTGAGTTGATTATGCAAGCCCAAGGCACCTTTGATGCACAAATGGCGCCATTTTTTAGATAATGTTTCCTAGTTGAAATTTACTTTTCATGCTGACGCGTATTACGATTTTTTTTCCGTTAGTTTTAACCGCATTGTTGGCGTTAATTACGTTTTGGATTTACCAAACAGTAGAACAGCAAGGCCCGAAAATTGACGGTAGCAACCGACATGACCCTGATTACATCATGAATAATTTTGTGACTACGCAGACGGATGAAACCGGCAAATTGCGCTACGTGCTAGCCGCCACTGAAATGTTACATTACCCGGATGATGACAGCACGGTGTTACAGCGCCCACGTTTCACGCAATACACTACCAATAAGCCTTACACGCAAATTGAAGGACTGCGCGGTTATATTTCTAGTGACGGTGAGGAAGTGGAATTAGTCGATAACGTTAAGGTGGTGCGTCAGGCTTTCGAGGGTAAGGGCGAGATGCAAGTGCTCACAGAGAAACTGGTTATTTTTCCGAATCAAGACTTGGTCAAAACGGATAGCCCTGTCGTGATTAAACAAGCCCCAAAAACGGTGATTCACGCCACAGGCATGGTGTACGATAAGAAAAAGCAAACCGTACAGCTGTTTAATCGGGTAAAGGTGCACTATGAAAAACCTCAGCCAAATGCTGTGCCCACAAAATCTGATAAAAGCGCTATTAGCACCAAGTCATTAAGCAGTTCATCAAAATCAAGTCGTGAGACAAAGAATAAGCAGCTAAAAAAACAGCAGGCAATTACCAAGAAATAGTGGAGAAACAATGAGTAACTTTATTCGTAACTACTTGATAGGTATGAGTTTAATAGTAAACTTTTGCACGAGTGTAAACGCTTTTGCAGAGGCAGCAGATCGTGACAAGCCGATTGAACTGGAAGCTGACACTGTCACTGTGAATGATGCTAAAAAAACCAGTACTTACACAGGAACAGTGATTTTAACGCAGGGGACGCTTATCATTCGTGCCGATAAACTAGTAGTGCGCGAAGATAAAAATGGCTTTCAACACAGCACTTCGACTGGCAACCCAACCACTTTCAAACAAAAACGTGAAGGTAAAAACGAATATATGGAAGGAAGTGCGCAACGTATTGAATACGATGGACGTATGGACAAGGTGCAGCTTTACACCAAAGCCTGGGTAAAACGTGGTGAAGACATTGTATATGGTGACTACATTAGTTATGACGCGAATGCAGAATACGCGGAAGTCATTGGCGGCAAAAAATCTGAAAGTGCGGGAGCTTCCAGTGGTCGTGTTAAAGCAATTATTCAACCCAAAAACAAATCATCTTCCCCTGCCGAAACACCAAAACCGGAAGCGCCACCTCCTGTCATTAATCGCACGCTTCGTTTCAGCGATCAGCTTGATTCAAAATCTCAATAAGAAAAAATTATGAGTGAACTTGTCGTAGAACATTTGCGGAAATCATACAACGCACGTACTGTGGTGCAAGATATTTCGTTACAAATCAATAGTGGCGAAGTGGTTGGCTTATTAGGCCCCAATGGCGCAGGGAAAACTACTAGTTTTTATATGATGGTAGGTCTTGTCCCCCTCGATTTTGGACGCATTTTGCTCAATGGTAAAGATTTAAGCCGTATGCCAATACACTTGCGCGCTCGCATGGGTTTGGCTTACCTGCCGCAAGAGCCTTCTATTTTTCGCAAGCTTACCGTCAGCGAAAACATTATGGCGGTACTCGAGTTGCAACAGTTAACCGATGACGAAAAACATCATCGCTTAGAATCGTTGTTACAAGATCTGCATATTTTACATATCCGTAACAATACTGCCGTAAGCTTATCTGGCGGGGAGCGACGTCGGGTGGAAATTGCCCGTTGTTTGGCTACTAGTCCAAGTTTTATTTTACTGGATGAGCCATTCGCTGGAATTGACCCGATTGCGGTGCTAGATATTCAAAAAATCATTCGCTTTTTATCCTCACGCAATATCGGTGTCCTCATTACAGACCACAATGTGCGTGAAACTTTAGGTATTTGCGATCGCGCTTATATTGTGAATGATGGAAGTGTATTTGCCTCGGGTCATCCGTTCGAGATTGTGAATAACGAAGCGGTACGCGAAGTATATTTAGGTAAAGATTTCAGGTTGTAACCATAAGCAAAAAATAACCATGAAACAAAATCTACAACTAAGAATTTCTCAAAACTTAGCGCTTACCCCGCAACTGCAACAATCCATCCGTTTGTTGCAGTTGTCTTCGCTAGAACTCAACCAAGAGCTCGAGCTTATCTTACAGGAAAATCCTCTA
>JBQTJZ010000125.1:0-11801 GCA_052386615.1 Methylophilaceae bacterium | reverse complement strand
CGTCTGCACTGGATAGTGAATCTGAACAGCATGTACAAACCGCATTAGATGCCTTGATGCAAAACCGTACCAGTTTGGTGATTGCCCATCGCTTAAGCACAGTAGAGAATGCAGATAGAATTTTGGTGATGGATCAAGGCAAGATTGTCGAAATCGGCTCACATGCACAATTACTTGCTAATAATAGCTACTATACCAAGTTATACCAAAAAGAATTTAGCGGTTAAATTTGTCATCTATGAAGCAGTTGGTGCAAGAATTAATACTGAATGCCTGGCGTAAAAAGAACCTATTCTTTCACGTTGTATTAATTCCGTTATCTTGGTTTTTTGGTTTTGTAATAGCAATGAGGCGCGCTTGCTATCAATGTGGATTATTGAGATCGACTGCATTAACAGTGCCGGTGATTGTTGTTGGCAATATCAACATGGGCGGCAGCGGCAAAACGCCGGTGGTAATATGGCTAGTAGAACAGCTTAAACAACAGGGTTACCAGCCGGCTGTGATTAGCCGAGGGGTTGGTGCACGCACCAAAGTGCCTACCAGCGTTACTGCCAACAGTAGGGCAATGCAAGTTGGGGATGAACCGCTACTCATCGCTAAGCGCTGTGATTGTCCAGTATGGGTGGGTACAGACCGGGTACAAGTTGGCATTGCGTTGCTAAGCGCCCATCCGGAATGTGATGTGATTGTGAGTGATGATGGATTACAGCATTATCGATTGAAGCGCGATATAGAACTTGTGGTAGCCGATGAGCAAACCACGAATAGTGCTCGGTGTTTGCCGGCAGGCCCATTGCGTGAACCCATAAGCCGTCTGCACTGCGTGGATGCTATTATTTGTCATGGCGAAAACACAATTCCGCAAACGCATAAAATGCAACTGGTAGGCGAAACTTTCTACAATCTTATGCATCCAGAGCGTAGGGCTACTGCCGCCGATTTTAAGCGCAAAAGTATTCAGGCGATTGCAGGTATTGGCAGGCCGCAACGTTTTTTTGAGCATTTGAAAAGTTTGGAACTTACTTTTGTGGGCGTAGCTTTTGCCGATCATTATGCATTTAATGCAGAAGAGCTTGCCAGCTTTGACAGCGATATTGTCATCATGACGGAAAAGGACGCTGTCAAGTGCCAACCTTTTGCAAAAGCACACTACTGGGTGTTGCCGGTAGAGGCTAAAATAGACGCTACATTATTACCGATGGTAGTTAAAAAGTTGCAAAACAGAAAATCGTAAGAAAGCAGAGAAAACACTATGGATACAAAATTACTAGAGATTTTAGTGTGCCCCGTGACTAAAGGGCCACTTATTTACAAAAAAGCACAAAACGAACTTGTTTCCAAATCTGCAGGGTTAGCTTATCCCGTCCGCGATGGCATTCCGGTGATGTTGGAAGATGAGGCGCGCAGGCTAGAAGAAAAAGAATATTTAGAAGACTGATGGTAAGAATGATAATTCAAAATCTTGTGATGCAGTGCAAGGCGCACGGAACGCAAAAACCGAGACAGTACGAAATGTTACGGCGAGGTTGTGAGTACCGCGCAACACCGCAATGCGCACGAGAGGTGAATTATGTTTAAAGTTGTAATTCCTGCGCGCTACGCAAGCGCTAGGCTGCCTGGCAAACCACTATTGGACATTGCCGGTAAGCCGATGGTGGTGAGGGTAGCCAATCAGGCAGAAAAGAGTGGCGCAAGCGAGATTGTGATTGCGACAGATTTTGAAAAAATCATGCAGGTCGCGGCACAGCACAACATCCAAGCGGTGATGACGCGGCTAGACCATCAATCGGGAACGGATAGAATCGCCGAAGTGGCCCAGCAGCTAAATTGGGCTGACGACGAAATCGTTGTCAATGTGCAAGGTGACGAGCCGCTGATAGACCCAAAATTGATTCAAGAAGTTGCGGCGCATCTAGCCAATAGTCAAAATGCCGTTATGGCCACCGCCTGTCATGCCATTCACGATGAAGCAGCACTGCTTAACCCCAATATTGTGAAAGTGGTGATGGATGACAATGGCAACGCGCTGTATTTTAGCCGTGCGCCCATTCCATATCCGCGTGACGATATTTATAAAAATAATATTCAAGCGCATCGCCATATTGGCATTTATGCCTATCGAGTTGGCTTTCTAAAAAAATACGCGCAGTTAACAGTGACAGCGCTCGAAAAAATTGAGAGTTTAGAACAGTTAAGAGTATTGCATCATGGCTATAAAATTGGCGTGGCGGTGACTGCAAATGCGCCCGCAGGCGGGGTAGATACGCAAGAAGACTTGGATTATGTAAGAAGTATCTGGAAGTAATCGATTAGGCGGTTTTAAATATAAAATACACCGCACCTAGTAGGCACAAACCCGCCCATAAAAAATCCAGCTTTAAGGGCTGGTGCATGTAAAACACGGCAAATGGTACAAATACGCTGAGCGTAATCACCTCTTGTAGAATTTTGAGCTGCGCGAGTGATAACACAGTGTAGCCAATGCGATTGGCTGGCACCTGAAACAGGTATTCAAACAGTGCAATGCCCCAACTTACCAGCGCGGCAATAATCCAAGGTTTACTACCTAAGTTTTTAAGGTGCGCATACCAGGCAAACGTCATAAACACGTTGGAGATGGTGAGTAAGATAATGGTTTTTAAGAGTATTGGCATTTGGTTTGTAGGAGCGGATTACGTTATGCTAATTCACTTTGCGAGCTCTATAAAAAACCTAACGTATGAAATATGGGCTGGCTTTAGCGCGTCCCGCTTAATGGATGGGTTAGGCGTCACTAGTGGCTTTCAAGATGATTTTCCCGTAGAGCATCAGACAGGCGATTAGTGCTAGAACAGCTATTGCAAAAGCAATGTATGCAGTGCACGGTGATAAAGCCAGCTTTGGTGTGAAAGCAAGCCCTACAACAGCCGAGGTAATGACGACCCCAGTGGCCAGCATGGCGCGAATGAGTTGCCGAAGGAGAGACACCCGCTGTGCGATGCTTCTAACCAACGCATTGCGAGTCGCTTCGTAGAAATGTGTTTGTAGTCGAGCCTCTTGCTGAGGCAACTGAGTGTTGAGATAGCAGACCAGTTCGGCGAATTGCCCGATAGCCAGCAGGTGTCGGGCATTAGAGTTGGGTAGGTACGGTTTAATGACAACTGCTGCTGCTACGTCGCAGGAAGCTGAAAGCTGCTGTAAGCGAAATAAAACAAACGCTCCAAGGAGGGCGAACGCTGTCGCAAGCGATTGCGCGATCGTGCTCAGTGTGTAAAAGAGGGCATTCTCCACGGGGATGATTCTGACGCCTAACGTAAAGTAAACATTCTATTTAACGTAAAACTTTGCGTCAAAAGGCGTTTTATGGGGGATTAAATTTAAACTGCCGCTTCACCAGTCTCGCCTGTTCTAATCCGAATCACTTGCTCAACCGCGCTGACAAAAATCTTACCATCGCCAATTTTGCCTGTATGCGCGGCTTTAATAATGGCTTCCATGCTGGCTTCAACCAAGTCGTCGCCCACTACTAATTCAAGCTTAATTTTGGGCAAGAAATCCACCACATATTCGGCACCACGGTAAAGCTCGGTATGCCCCTTTTGGCGACCAAAGCCTTTAACTTCGGTAACGGTAAGGCCATTGACGCCAATTTCTGATAACGCCTCACGCACTTCGTCGAGTTTAAAAGGTTTAATCACTGCTTCAATTTTTTTCATGCTAGCTCCCTAATGTGCTTTCGTTTTATTGAGTCAATTCTACTTGTTAAACTTAGAGATATCAATCAAACGACATATCTATCGTTGGTCATTCCGTGCAGCGAAGCGTGATACGGAATCTAGTAGTCTCTGCTCAACCGTCGCTACCAAGTTGCTAGATGCCGACTTTCGTCGGCATGACAAGCTAGTTAAATTTTAATTTGGCGGTAATGGGGTAGCGCCTATCTTTGCCAAAGCCACGTTCGGTGATGCGTACGCCAACCGGTGCTTGGCGGCGTTTATATTCGTTGCGATCAATTAAATTTGTGACGCGGTTTACATCTTTTTCCAAGAATCCAAGTTTAATAATGGCGCCGCGGCTTAAGTCTTCTTCTACGTATGCCTGCATAATGGCGTCTAAAATTGTGTAAGGCGGCAGGCTGTCTTGGTCGGTTTGGTTGGCACGCAGCTCTGCACTTGGCGCACGGCTGATAATGCGTTCGGGAATCACTTTTGAAAGACCATTGCGATATTCTGCCAGTTTGTACACCAGCGTTTTAGGCACATCTTTCAGCAATGAGAACCCGCCTGCCATATCGCCATATAGCGTGCTGTAACCTACCGCCATCTCCGATTTATTGCCAGTTGTCAGCACAATGCTGCCAAATTTATTGCTCAGCGCCATCAGCAACATGCCGCGTATGCGCGCTTGCAAATTTTCCTCGGCGGTGTCAAAGGGTAAGTCGCCAAACTCTGGCGCTAAAGTCTCACGAAAAAGCTCGAATAAATCTTTAATAGGTAACTGACTATATTTAACGCCGACCAAATTAGCCATTTCTACCGCGTCATCTACACTGATGCTGGCAGTAAATTCAGATGACATCATCACCACTTTTACGCGCTCGGCACCAAGTGTATCTACGGCAATGGCGAGCGTAAGCGCTGAATCGATGCCACCTGAAAGCCCTAACACCACGCTGGGGAAGCCATTTTTATTGACGTAATCAGCCAAGCCCAGCTTTAAGGCATGATAAACAGCCACTTCCAAACTTGGATTGGGGTTGATGGCGCCCTGCACTGGTTGATTGTTTTGTAGATCAACCATACCTAGAATTTCTTCAAACCAATGAAGTTGTTGAGTTACCACGCCTTTGTGATTGAGTACAAATGATGCGCCATCAAACACCAATTCATCTTGGCCACCAACTAAATTAGCATAAATAATTGGCAAGCCAGTTTCTCTTGCGCGTTCGGCAATTACCTCATAGCGCGTTTCTAGCTTATCCATATGGTAGGGCGAGGCATTAAGTGACAGCAAAAACTCGGCACCTGCTTGTTTAGCTTTTTTCGCTGGACCGGCTTCCCAGCTATCTGCACAAATCAGTATGCCAAATTTTGTACCATGGTGCTCGAATACCAGCGGGGAATCCCCTGCCTTAAAATAACGCTCTTCGTCAAAAACACTGTGATTAGGCAGAACCTGTTTATGATAGGTAGCTTGAATTTTGCCATGTTCGATGAGTGACGCCGCGTTATACAAGTGACCGTTTTCTACATGCGGGTGCCCAACTAATAATGTGATGTTTTTAACCTGTGCTGCCAGCCGCATTAATGCATGCGCGCAGGCTTGTTTAAAGTCATCGCGAAACAGTAAATCCTCTGGCGGGTAACCGCATAAAGCCAGCTCTGGTGTCACCATTAAGCTGGCGCCCGCTTGTTGCGCGCGGTTGGCAAAATCTATTATTTTGTTGGCGTTGCCAGCAATATCGCCAACCATGCAGTTAATTTGGGCGACAGCTATTTTCATACCCTAATATTTACCGCCAGCATCTTGAATCATTCTTATGATGTTGGCATTGCCTTTTTTGAGGGCATACACATAAGCGGTAAGTCCGTACTTGTCACGCGCTTTGACATTGACCCGATTCGCCAACAATAGTGCCACTATTTCTTCCGATGCATTATCAACGGCGAGTTGGAGTAGCGGAGTCCCCTCGGAATCTTCGTGGTTAACGTTAGCGCCTTTGGCAATCAGGGCTTTGGCAGATTCAACTTGTGATTTTTTGATTGCCCAAGTCAATGCTGTCCACTCAGATTGATCTTCTTCGTCTACATTTGCGCCTTTAGCGAGCATATAGCTAACCGCATTAGCATGGCCTTCCCGCGCCGCGTACATCAGCGCAGTTGCCCCCAAGCGATCGCGTGCATTGGTTTGCGCGCCTTGCGTGATGAGCGAGGTAATAGTGGCTACATCACCACTTTTAGCAGCATACATCAACGGGGTTTTGCCGTCGTCACTTTTGGTATTGGCATCAACGCCGTGTTTGAGCATCAGATTAACAATTTCGCTATAACCGGAAGTGGCTGCCATGCCAAACGCACTCCATCCGCTGCTGTCTCGAATTTTAGGATCGGCCCCTTTTTCTAGTAACACTTTTACTGTTTTAATATGATTTTTCTTGGCAGCAAACATCAACGGTGTCCAGCCGCCTTTATCCTTAGCGTTAATTTCAGCACCTTTGTTAATCAGCAGTTCTACGACGCCGGCACGATTTTTACGCGCGGCATACATGAGTGCGCTGATATCATCATGGTCTTTGGTGTTCGCATTAACTCCGCTTTCCAGCATGGCTTTAACCGTGACAACATCACCCTTGGAAGCAGCCGTCAGCAAGTAGGGAATCTCTTCCGCTAAACTTGGTTGACTCAACAAGCCTAACACTAGCGTGCCCAATAATAGCGAAACGAATACATAGGTTTTTTTCAAAAGATTACCTCTTTTGTTGACTATATCGAATGGCCTGCAATACAGCCTCACCCAAGCTAGCGGGAGAGTCTGCTACCACCGCCCCCGCATTTTCAAGGGCCTTAATTTTATCTGTTGCCGCACCGCTACCCCCGGAAATAATTGCGCCAGCATGTCCCATACGTTTACCTTTTGGAGCAGTAAGCCCGGCAATATAGGCGGCAACAGGCTTGGTTACATGATGCTTAATAAAATCTGCCGCAGCCTCTTCATCGCTACCACCAATTTCGCCCATCATAATAATCGCTTCTGTTTCTGGGTCAGCTTCAAACAGGGTTAAACATTCAATAAAATTCAAGCCTTTAATCGGGTCGCCACCAATGCCTACACAGGTAGTTTGACCAAGACCCAACGCAGTCGTTTGATGCACCGCTTCATAAGTAAGCGTACCCGAGCGTGACACGACGCCGACTTTGCCACGCAAATGAATGCTACCAGGCATAATGCCGATTTTGCATTCGTTCGGGGTAATAATACCGGGACAATTCGGCCCAATTAGTTTGCTACCATTGGTTTTAATGGCTGCTTTCACATTCAGCATATCGAGTACTGGAATGCCTTCCGTAATGCATACAATCAATTTGATGCCTGCATCACAAGCTTCCAAAACAGAATCGGCTGCAAATGCGGGAGGTTCGTAGATAACACTCGCATTGGCCTGAGTTTCACGTACAGCATCGCGCATGGTGTTAAATACAGGCAAACCCAGATGTGATTGCCCTCCTTTGCCAGGGGTGACGCCGCCCACCATTTTTGTGCCGTAAGCCAGTGCTTGCTCGCTGTGGAAAGTGCCTTGTTTGCCAGTAAAGCCCTGACACAGCACCTTGGTGTGTTGATTCACTAAAATGCTCATGCGGCTACTGCCTTGACTGCTTGCTGTGCCGCATCCGTTAAATTTTCAGCTGAAATAATATTGAGACCGCTTTCACGTAACATTTGTTTGCCTAGTTCAACGTTTGTACCTTCCAAACGGACGACCACCGGAATCTTCATGCCCACCTCTTTTACCGCGGCAATAATGCCTTCAGCAATAATATCGCAGCGCATAATGCCACCAAATATATTGACTAAAATTGCTTTCACATTCTTGTCAGCTAAAATAATCTTAAAAGCCTTAGAGACGGTTTCTGCAGTTGCACCACCGCCTACGTCCAGAAAATTAGCGGGCATTCCGCCATGCAGTTTGATTAGATCCATCGTTGCCATAGCAAGACCTGCCCCATTAACCATGCAACCAATGTTGCCATTAAGCGCAATGTAATTGATGCCAGCGGCATGCGCCGCCGCTTCTTTAGTATCATCTTGGCTTAAATCGCGCAATTCGCTTAACGCTTTTTGCCGGTAAAGCGCGTTGTCATCCACGCTCATTTTGCAGTCGAGCGCAACTAATGCGCCGTTTGTGGTGACAATGAGGGGGTTTATTTCTAGCAGGCTTAAGTCATTTTCTTTAAATAACTTGTACAAACCCTTTAAAAACTTGGTAAAAGCGCTTATTTGCTCGGCTTGCAGGGCTAATTTGAAAGCCAGATTGCGTGCTTGAAAATCGACTAAACCGTTCAAGGGATCACACACTTCTTGCAGAATTTGTTCTGGTTGCGTTGCGGCAATCTCCTCGATGTCCATGCCGCCAGCACTAGATGCCACAATAACAATGCGCTCTAATGTACGGTCAACCAGCATGGATAAGTAAAGCTCACGTGCAATAGGGAGGGTTTCTTCAATCAGTACTTGGTTCACCGCTTGACCATCAGGCGCGTTTTGATAAGTAACGAGAGGTTGACCAAGCAGGCTCGTTGCGAGGTCGGCGGCTTCCTTAGCTGATTTAACCAGCTTAACACCGCCTGCTTTGCCGCGCCCGCCAGCGTGAATTTGTGCTTTTACTACCCAAGTTTCGCTCGGAATGCCATTCGCAGCAACAAGTGATTCTGCTGCTGTGCTTGCCACCACGCCCTGTGGTACAGGCAGGCCATATTGTTTGAGTAAGGCTTTTGCCTGATATTCGTGTAGATTCATTTATTGTTGAGGCCTTTATGAGTCGCTATTTTCGCGCAAAAGCGGTTTTCATGCCAGTGCTTAAGGGGCATTTGCTACAGATAATTACGCTTGAGAGCGCTAAGGATTTATTCTATACTCATTAGTATATACAACATTATCGTACCAATTATTTTTTAAGGAGAGATGAGTATGACAACCGCTTCGCCAGGTTTGCGCGACATTACCGGTATGGGGCATCATCCGGCCAGTTTGAAGGATGCAGCGCTCATTATGATTGATTGCCAAAACACTTATCGTCAAGGGGTAATGCAATTAACCGGGGTGGAATTAGCAATTTTGGAAGCGCAAAAATTACTGAATATGGCGCGTGATTTGAAATCGCCCATTGTACATATTCAGCACGATGCGGGCGTGGGTACGCCTTACGATATTACTGCGGAAATTGGTGCAATATCGGCGGAAGTGGCGCCAAAAAATGGTGAGAGAGTTGTGGTTAAAAATTATCCCAATGCGTTTGTGCAAACGGAGCTAGAGGCTTATTTGAAATCGTTAGGGGTAGAAAATATCGTATTGGCTGGGTTTATGACGCATATGTGTATTAACTCAACCGCACATGGAGGTTTTAATTTGGGCTTTAAGCCGACCGTAGTGGCGAGCGCTTGTGCAGCACGCCCACTCTCAGGTCCCAACGGCAAAGTAATTACAGCACAAGAAGTACATGATGGCTCATTAGCGGCAACACGCGATTTGTATGCTGTCGTGGTGGACAACATTGCAGGCTTAGCCAGTTAACCGAACAAACGTTCCTCTTGGGGCGATGTTATAATGACATCGCCTTTTTTATCGAGAGTGATTGGTTATTTCTATGCGGTTAGTTATTCAAGCGGCACACATTCGCACGCCACACTTGCAGCATATCCACGGTTTATTGGGCGTAAATACTCAATTTACACAAATTGCCGAACACGCTTATTACTTGCCAACTAATCTAACTGACGTAACCGAAGTTAAAGATTTCTGCACAGCGCAAAGTATTGATTGTGCTCTAGTGCCGGATGCAGAGCGGCTAGATCATTTTGGTTTGTGTGTGATGGATATGGATTCAACACTGATTTCAATTGAGTGCATCGATGAAATCGCCGATATGATGAACCTTAAATCGCAAGTTTCAGCGATTACCGAAAGCGCCATGCACGGCGAGATTGAGTTTGCAACAAGCCTAAAAAAGCGCGTGGCACTACTAGCAGGCTTAGATGAAAGTGCGTTACAACGTGTGATTGATGAGCGCTTAAAACCCAACCCTGGCGCACAAGAATGGATAGCAATGTGTAAAGCCCATAAAATTAAAACCATGGTGGTTTCTGGCGGCTTTACGTTTTTCGCACACCACGTTAAAAATTTATTGGGGCTGGATTACGCGGTTTCCAATACCTTGGAAATAGCCGATGGCAAGCTTACCGGCAATATTCTAGGGGATATTGTGGATGCTGATCGTAAGGCGCAAGAGCTGCTGGAATTGCGTGATGCACTTGGATTAAAAGCCAGTCAAACCATTGCCATTGGCGATGGCGCAAACGACCTTAAAATGATGCATGCGGCGGGCGCGGGGGTGGCTTATCACGCTAAGCCGGTGGTGCAACAACAGGCAACCTATGCACTAAATTACGTGGGCTTGGATGGCGTAGCGAATTTATTTACTGCCTAGGATTGTCAGTTTAATTAAACAAGCAAGGATAGTTCGCTTTCACTAAACCCTGCCTCGCGTCTTGCCTCTAAATTAAAAGGGGGCTTTAGTTTGGGAGCGGCATATTGATTTGCTAAAGCTTGATAAGCGCTTATCGGGTCTAAGTCACGTTGTTTACAGAGCCAGTTAAACCAGTAGTTACCAATGGCCACATGGCCAATCTCATCACGCAAGATAATCGTTAAAATTTCAGCGGCAGCCATATCGCCAGCCTGAGCAAGTTTGTTGCGTAGTGGTGGGCTGGCATCCAAGCCGTGGGCTTCTAAGGTGCGAGGCACTAATGCCATCCGCGCTAGCACATCCTCTTGGGTACGCTCCACCATTTCCCACAAACTATTGTGCGCATTGAAACTGCCGTAGGCAAAACCTAAAGTATGAAGGTGAGCGTTGAGTAGCGAAAAATGATAAGCCTCTTCAGCGGCTACTTTTAGCCAATCCAAGTAATATTGGTTGGGCATATTGGTAAATCGCCATATTGCATCCAGTGCCAGATTGATGGCATTAAACTCAATATGCGCTAGCGCGTGAATCAAAGCGGCGCGACCTTCTATGCTACGCATGGAACGTTTTTTTAGATCTTTTGGCGGAACAAGCCTTGGGTTGGCAGGGCGACCTGGGAGGTGATCATGCGTAAAAAGTACTATCTCACTATTCAGCGTGAGCTGATTTGCTAAGCCTGCTTTCTGTAGATTAATGACGCCCTCTGCCTTACGCAGAGGATGATCTGATACCAGCCAATTAAGGGCAGCCTGGCGTAATTCGATAGATTCCAGATAGCATGCCTTCATGAGTAACTATTTGATTTCAATTAATATAAGCTCGCCTGCTTTCATATCGGGCACCAAAATATATTTTCCATCATTCGTTAGTGTAATACCCGCCGCTGCCTGGAAGCCACTCTTAAATGCGCGGGCTTTGCCAGCCGCTAGTTGGTATATCGCACCATTTTTCCAGTCACTAATAAATGTTTTGCCCGATTTTGTTTTAACAATGCCATCGCCGCCGCTAAATCCATCTGCAATTTTTGTGGTGGCACCTGTGCTTATATTAACGCGATATAAAATGCCAGATTCAAAATCTACGGATAATAAATTGTCACGGCCTTCAAACAGCAAGCCATTGGGGGCGAGGATATCTGGATTTTTGCTATCAGCAACAGTGCTGATAGCACCACCCTTGGCAATTTTGTAAATGGCGCCCCCTGATTTTAAATCCCCACTGTCGCTCACATATAAATTGCCCAGTTTATCTGCCTCCAAATCATTCAGAAACTGAGGCTTATTGGGGAACGCTGTTTCAGCAGCATATACTTGCCAGCTACCGTCTTTATTTATTTCCAGTACGCGTGTTTTATCTGCTACGTACAGCTTATCACCGATTATCGTCAATCCTTTGGGGTCATCCATTCCTTTGGCAAATACAGTGGCGTAACCCTGTTTATCTACCTTGTTAATCTGGCCGTCGCCATCTTTGCCAAATTCGTTGATTTCAGAAATATAAATCGTTCCATCTTTAGCTTGTACGACAGATTCTGGTGTTTTTAGGCCAGTGATTTTTTCTGGAAATGGGCCTTTAGCTT
>JBQTJZ010000124.1:0-2561 GCA_052386615.1 Methylophilaceae bacterium | reverse complement strand
TCAAAAAATTTGGCTTGTACCACCGCTATTTCATAATCCTGCGGAATCAACCCTTTGGGGTAAAGTAATGCCCAAGCCAATAAACACATCATGAGTGTAGTAAGTAGATTGCCGATAATACCAACGCTAATATCGAGCGTTAAAAAACGTCGCCATTGCTTCCACAGGGTTGCGTTGTGGGCATTATCGAAGGGTAGCGCACCTAATGTGGCAAGCACTTCGTGCTTAGCCACTATGCCTGTAATACGCGGCATATAAGCCGCCATGCCGCTACCCTTATCACGCAGCCAATAAGAGTAAAACAGTATCCAAAAACCGCCTAAACCGGCGAATGTAATCGCTGTTAGTAGCTTACTCGCATCCTCAGCCTGCCAATGTGCTGGAAACGCTGTTGGGAACTCCATCATGCCTTGCACAAAACTTGGTAGAGTTTCTAGTACCTGAGGCTCAGAACAAGCCCACAACAAACCAAACACGGTAATCAGTGCAACCATCTTCATAAAATTCTCGATGAATTTATAAATGTGCCGACTTAAAAACACTGAAACCACAAAAAGCACAATAGTGGCATAGCCCCAAAATAGCGTTTGTGATTTTGTCGTCCATCCATCGGGAAAATGTGTCAACTCGGCCAAAGCCGTGCCGCCCGCGCTGGCAAAAGCGCCAAACCATAAAAATGAAATCGTCATTAATACCCACAAAAAAACCCCGAAGTATTTATTTAAGCGAAAAAAACCTTGGAATATGCTTTCGCCAGTTAACAGCGTATAGCGACCAATTTCAAGCGTAATGGGGAATTGCAACAGGCAGGCAGGAATTAACAAACTTAAAAAAACTAAGCCATATTTTGCTATCAAGTAAGGCCACCAAATCAGCTCTCCACTGCCTTGCGCCAGTGCCATCCAAACCACACCAGGGCCCAGCGCCGCCCACCAGTTCGGGAAAGCAGGTAAATTTCTTTTGGGGTGTTTTAGATACGATGAAAACAAGTGAAATCGCTTAAGTTTTTTTAGTCTGATTATTTTGTGGCTGATTGCTTTCCAAGGTTTTGCGATAACTTGCTAACACGATTTGCGCGTGTCCCATCACCGTATTCGCGGCATAGTGGCCGGCTGCATCTTGCGTCCCCGCGGTTACCTCAGTCAGATATTCAATACCTTCCAGCACATGGTCGATAGTAATAATATGAAACTGGCCTGCTTTATCCGCTTGCACCACCGCATCATCCAGCAATAAATGCCGCTGATTACGTTTAGGGATAATCACCCCTTGTTTGCCATTTAAACCAAGTGCTTGGCATACCCTGAAATAACCTTCTATTTTTTCGTTCACTCCCCCAATCGGCATCACTTCACCAAACTGATTAAGCGCGCCGGTAATGGCAATCCCTTGTTGAATAGGCAAATTGGCCAAGGCTGAGAGTAGCGCAAATAGTTCTGCACACGAGGCAGAATCTCCCTCTACCCCGTTATACTCCTGCTCGAACACCAGTGAAGCATTCAAACTAAGCGGCGCCAAGTTAGAAAAACTGGCACTCAGCCAGTTTTGTAAAATAAAAATACCTTTATCATGATTAGGACCACTCATATTCACTTCGCGGTCAATATTTATCAACCCTTTTTGCCCTGGATAGCAACGCGCTGTAATGCGAATAGGTGAACCAAAACTGGCATCGCCCAACTCAATATGCGTAAGACCATTCACTTGCCCCACCACTGCGCCTTGCACCTGAATCAGCAATTCGTTATCGATAATCGAATCACGAATTTGCATCTCGAAATACTGATGGCGGGCATTTCTTGCGCCAATCGCCGCTTGTACATGCTCAGCAGAAACCAACTCAGCATTGCCGGCATAAGCTGCACTCTCCAGCATTAGTCGCTCCAAATAAGCAAAATTGGTGCTGATACGTGTCTGGTCTTCTTCCAAACGCTGCAGGGCGCGAATTAAAGCGGCTACCGCCTGGTGCGTAAAATGCTGACATTGATGCTGCGCACATTTTTGCGCCACAAAGCCGGCAATAGCGGCATAGTTTTCTGCATTGGCATTGATACTATCGGCAAACTCAACTTTAATGGGAAAATAATCGAAAAAATCCGGATTTTCTTCCAGTACGTTATAAAAATCTTCTCGCATGGCAATGAGCACCAGCTTCACGCTAACCGGCATGAGGGTGTTGGCAAGGACGTAACTTGCCGTTTGCGCGCCACTTGCCGCATCTTCAAACTGCAAAGTACCGTTGCGCAAAAATCGGTATAACTTTTCTAGAATCTGACACCCAGTTTGGTCATCATTTAGTAAATCTCTTAAATGAATCAATAGCATACCGCCATCTGCCTTGTGCAGATTACCTGCACGTAAGCGCAAAAAATCAGGCAGCAGCGCATCTGGACTCGCTTCTAGCCAGCCAAATAGCGATTGCTGGCTCGGATCGTTATCATAAATAACTGGTTGTTGCATTTGTTGTGTTTGCAATTGGCGATTGTCTACCAGCAAATTGATACGGAAACGCGCAAAAAAAGCTTCATTAATCAGCCCATCCAGTGCGTTTTCTGATTCGC
>JBQTJZ010000123.1:0-1949 GCA_052386615.1 Methylophilaceae bacterium | reverse complement strand
TTTGAATTGGAGCGGGAGAAGAGTCTAGAACTATCGACCTCAACCTTTGCAAGGTTGCGCTCTACCAACTGAGATACTCACGCTTAAAGAAGTGAGCATTTTAGCGATTTTTGAACTGGTGTCAAGTTAAAACGCGCTTTTCACTTGTTTATTTTTCTGGTAACTTTTGCAAGCTCAATTGATTGATTGTCTAAACTTTGGCCAAGCCACTTTCAAATAATACAACATGGAAATAAGCGTCAAAAATGCTGCAAGAATGATAAGTATCTGCCCCACTAGCTTGGTATTGAACGAGCCGATTTTATCGTAATAAAGCAATAGAAGTATGGCAATCATCTGCGTTGCTGTTTTGATTTTGCCAATTTGCGCTACCGCCACGCTTGCCTGCTCGCCCAAACCCGCCATCCATTCGCGTAGGGCACCAACCGCAATTTCTCGACCAATGATAATCAGAGCAACCACTGCACCAATACGGTCAAATTCTACCAGCACAATCAGCGCGGCAGTGACCATTAATTTATCTGCAACCGGGTCTAAAAATGCACCGAAATTCGAGGTCTGATCAAACTTACGCGCCCAGTAACCATCCATCCAGTCAGTCAATGCTGCCAATGCAAATACGCTGGTAGCCGTTACGTTTACCCAATGTGCAGGAAAAGCCCCCATCGTCATGGCGTTTTCGGGCAAATAAAAAATACCCACAAACACTGGAATCAGTGCAATTCTTAGCACCGTTAAAATATTAGGCACATTCCACAACATATTGAATTTTCTATCTTATTTATTAATGAAGTTGTTCATAAATCTTTTCTGCTAGATTCTGACTTAAGCCATCTACTTGCGCGATTTCGTCTATGCTAGCACTTTTCACCCCCGCTAATCCACCAAAGCGTGTTAACAACGCCTTGCGACGTTTTGCGCCTATTCCCACAATATCTTCTAGACTCGAGTGTATGCGCGCTTTGGCACGTTGAGCGCGATGTCCAGTGATGGCGAAACGGTGCGCCTCGTCGCGGATTTGTTGCAATAGGTGCAAGCCCTGATTATCTTTTTCTAAGTTCAGCAATTCGCCAGTGTCTGAAAAAATCATGGTTTCTAAACCAGGTCTGCGCGCTTCGCCTTTGGCAATGCCCACCAGTAAAATATCTTCCAAACCGACCTCTTGCATCACTTCAATCGCTATACCAAGTTGACCTTTACCGCCATCAATAAATATAACATCTGGTCGCTTACCCTCCCCCGCTGCCACTTTTTTGTAACGCCGCGTTAACACATCACGCATCGCCGCATAATCATCGCCTGGCGTAATACCTGTGACGTTATAACGTCGATACTCACTGTTTTGCAGATTACCTTTGTCGAACACCACGCAGCTCGCCACCGTCGCCTCGCCCATCGTGTGGCTAATGTCAAAGCACTCAATGCGCTCGACCGATTCAGTTAAATGCAGCGCCTCACGCAATGCTATCAATCGTGCTTCCTGATTGCTGGCTTCAAGTGTTTTTTGGCTTAATGCTAGCTCGGCGTTGGTTTGCGCCATTTTCAGCCATATCCGTTTGTCGCCAATCGCATTGGTGATAATCCTGATTTTGCGTCCCGATTGTTCACCAAGTGTCTGCTCAAAACTTTTACCATCCACCACAGCACCGCACACAATCATCGGCGGCGTATTCTGTGCCACATAATGCTGCGTTAAAAACGCTTCTACCGTTTCAATCAAATCTACATCTTGCGTGTTTTTGGGGAAAAAACTTTTATCGCCCAAATGACGACCACCACGTATCATTACCAAATTAATGCAATGCTGTCCTTGCAAGGCTGCGCAGGCAATCACATCAGCATCCGAAATATTAAAATCACTGACAAACTGCTTGGCTTGAACTTGTCGCAAGGCTTGCATACGATCACGAAACACCCCTGCTTGCTCGTATTCCTGATTCGCTGCTGCT
>JBQTJZ010000122.1:0-7904 GCA_052386615.1 Methylophilaceae bacterium | reverse complement strand
ATGCTACTTTAATGCCTTAGCCTTGCATTTGGTCTCCACTAAGGTAAAACCCAAACTAGCTAGATCTTTAGCAATATCCACTACTTTTTGGTGATCTTCGTTACGCACACTAATAAAAGCCCTGCCCCCTTTGGGTAGTTTGGCAGAAGCGCCTAATTGTGATTTTACAAAGGCTTCAGCAAAAGTGGCCCCTACGCCCATCACCTCACCAGTCGATTTCATTTCTGGGCCTAAAATAGTATCCACCCCAGGAAAATTAATGAATGGGGATACTGCTTCTTTCACCGAGAAATACGGCGGAATCACTTCTTTGGTGGCCCCCTGCGAGCGTAAGCTTTGTCCCGCCATGCAACGCGCAGCGATTTTTGCCAGTGGCAACCCACAGGCTTTGGAAACAAATGGCACAGTGCGTGAAGCGCGTGGATTCACTTCTAATACATAAACTGTCTCGCCTTGAATGGCAAATTGCACATTCATCAAGCCTTTTACCCCAAGCGCTTTAGCCATTTGTACGGTTTGTACACGTAAAACATCTTGTAAAGCCTTGGAAAGACTATAAGGAGGCAACGAGCAAGCAGAATCGCCAGAATGGACCCCCGCTTGCTCCACGTGCTGCATGATGCCGCCAATCAGCACCTCTTCACCATCACATAAGGCATCAACGTCAATTTCAAGCGCATCATTCAAAAATCTGTCCAGTAATACTGGTGATTCGTTAGATACTTTTACCGCTTCACGCATATAACGCTCAAGCTGACTCTGCTCGTGCACAATTTCCATGGCACGCCCTCCCAACACATAGCTTGGGCGTACAACTAGCGGGTATCCAATCTCTTCTGCCAAACGTAGCGCATCCTCTTCATTTCTCGCGGTGCGATTAGGCGGTTGCTTCAAGCCTAAAGTATGTAACATTTGCTGAAAACGCTCGCGGTCCTCCGCACGGTCAATCGCATCTGGGGTAGTACCAATAATTGGCACCCCGGCTTTTTCCAAATCTCGCGCAAGCTTCAGCGGGGTTTGACCGCCATACTGCACCACCACGCCAACTGGTTTTTCAATATGGACGATTTCCAGTACATCTTCCAATGTCACTGGTTCAAAATACAGTCGATCCGAAGTATCGTAATCGGTAGATACCGTCTCTGGATTACAGTTCACCATGATCGTTTCATAACCATCCTCGCGCATCGCAAAAGCGGCGTGCACACAGCAATAGTCAAATTCAATACCTTGGCCGATACGATTGGGTCCGCCACCCAATACCATGATTTTTTTCTTAGCAGTAGGTTTTGCTTCGCACTCTTCTTCATAGCTGGAATACATATAGGCCGTGTTCGTAGCAAACTCCGCAGCACAGGTATCTACCCGCTTGTATACTGGGCGAATGTTGAGCGAATGCCGATAAGCACGTAGCGCATGCTGATCCGTATCCAGTAACTTAGCCAAACGCCTATCCGAAAAGCCACAGCGTTTAAGTTGAAATAAGGCATCTTTATTCAGATCAGCCATGCACTTACCTTTAAGCGCAATCTCTCGATCGACAATGTCTTTAATTTGCGCTAAAAACCAGGGGTCTATTTTTGAGATATTGAATATCTGCTCGATAGTCATGCCACATCTAAACGCATCGCCTACATACCAAATGCGCTCGGGGCCTGGTTCCCCTATTTCCTTGGTAATCTTGTCTAAATCAGTCGTCAGCTCATCCAGTCCATCAACCCCTACCTCTAAACCACGCAATGATTTTTGAAAAGATTCTTGGAAAGTACGCCCAATAGACATCACTTCGCCCACTGACTTCATTTGTGTGGTCAAGCGAGAATCGGCTTGTGGGAATTTTTCAAACGCAAAACGCGGGACTTTGGTCACCACATAATCGATGGAAGGCTCAAATGAGGCAGGCGTTGCACCTCCGGTAATATCGTTGCGCAACTCATCTAAGGTGTAGCCCACCGCCAGTTTCGCGGCGATTTTAGCAATCGGAAAACCGGTCGCCTTCGATGCCAGCGCGCTGGAGCGGGATACACGTGGATTCATTTCAATCACAATCATGCGCCCATCCTCCGGGTTAATGGCAAACTGCACATTGGACCCCCCCGTATCCACGCCAATCTCGCGTAACACAGCGAGCGAGGCATTACGCATGATTTGATATTCTTTATCCGTTAATGTTTGCGCGGGAGCTACCGTAATGGAATCTCCTGTATGCACGCCCATAGGGTCGAGATTTTCAATCGAACAAATAATAATGCAGTTATCCGCTTTATCGCGCACTACTTCCATCTCGTATTCTTTCCAACCGAGCATGGATTCTTCAATCAACAATTCATTAGTGGGCGAAGCATCTAAACCACGCTCACAAATCGTCATAAATTCTTCACGGTTATAAGCAATACCGCCGCCACTGCCGCCCATGGTAAACGAAGGGCGAATAATGGCTGGGTAGCCAATCGCGCCTTGCACTTGCAGTGCCTCTTCCATGCTGTGTGCAATCGCAGAACGCGCAGAACCCAACCCGATCTTGGTCATGGCTTCTTTAAATTTTTGGCGGTCTTCCGCCTTATCAATCGCCTCTTTTGACGCACCGATAAGTTCAACGTTATATTGCTTAAGTACGCCATGTTTATCTAAATCCAACGCGCAATTAAGCGCAGTTTGCCCGCCCATCGTTGGCAATAAAGCATCTGGCTTTTCTTTTGCAATGATTTTTTCAACCACTTGCCAAGTGATTGGCTCGATATAAGTCGCATCCGCCATGTCAGGATCTGTCATGATGGTGGCAGGATTGGAATTCACCAAAATGACGCGATAGCCTTCTTCGCGCAATGCCTTGCATGCTTGTGCGCCAGAATAATCAAACTCGCAGGCCTGCCCGATGACGATGGGCCCAGCACCGATAATTAAGATTGATTTAATATCTGACCGCTTTGTCATTAGCTCGATTTCCTTTCCTGCATCATGCTAATAAAGCGATCAAACAAATAGCTCATTTCATGCGGCCCCGGGCTAGCTTCAGGATGGCCCTGGAAGCTAAAAGCAGGTTTGTCAGTAAGCGCAAACCCTTGCAAGCTACCATCAAATAAAGAAACATGCGTCACTTTCACATTAGCAGGCAGCGTATTGATATCGGCCGCAAAACCGTGATTTTGACTGGTGATATAGACGCGCTTGGTTTCTACATCCTGCACCGGATGGTTGGCACCATGATGACCAAATTTCATTTTCATGGTTTTGGCACCGCTTGCCAGCGCCAACAGCTGATGCCCCAAACAAATGCCAAACGTCGGCATGCCACTGTCTACCAGAGTTTTAATAGCTTGAATCGCATAATCGCATGGTTCCGGGTCACCAGGCCCGTTAGATAAGAAAACACCATCTGGTTGATAGCTGAGCGCCTCTTCCGCAGAAGTTTGTGCCGGTAGCACCATCACTTTACAGCCGCGTGAAACTAGCATGCGCAAAATATTGCGCTTAACGCCGTAATCAAAAGCGACCACATTAAACCGACTGAGTGGCGCAGTGTCATAGCCTTCATTCAGCGTCCATTCCCCCTCGGTAAATGGATAAGCTTTTTCACAACTCACCACTTTAGCTAAATCCATCCCGGTTAAGCCCGGGAAAGCCTTTGCTAAACTTAATGCTTCTGTCTCGTTGACTTTCCCCGCCATAAGACAACCGGCCTGAGCGCCTTTTTCACGCAAGATGCGTGTGAGTTTACGTGTGTCAATATCGGCAATTGCCACCACATTATTTTCTTGAAGGTAGGCAGAAAGTGTTTGATTGCTGCGGAAATTACTCTCCAGCAAAGGCAAATCGCGAATTACCAAGCCCGCCGCATACACCTTCCCAGATTCAACATCCTCAGCATTGGTCCCTGTATTGCCAATGTGCGGATAAGTCAAAGTAACGATTTGATTGGTGTAAGAAGGGTCCGTAAGAATTTCTTGGTAGCCCGTCATGGATGTATTGAATACTACTTCACCCACGCTATAGCCAACAGTGCCGATTGAAATACCCTTAAAAACAGTTCCATCTGCTAACACTAAAACGGCTGGAATTGTTTTTGACACCTTAAAGCTCCTTAATTTTCATTGCCACATATCAACTGGCTATTGAATACCGAACCCAAACAGCAGATATGCAAAACGGGAGGAGCTTTTTGAACTCTTCCCGTTTCAGAATTGACAAATTATAGCGGAATTTGGCTTAGCTTTCAAGCGCACATGCATGCTAAGCGTCTATCAATAGCAGTTAATTTCCACAAATACAAAACACAGGCATTATGATGATGGAATCACTTCATCTGCAAAATAATAGCAATTTCCACCCTTATTTTTAGCTGCATACAGCGCTGCATCAGCCGCTCTCAGTAGCTTATCTGCCCCCGACAGTTTAGTTGAGCAAATGGCAATACCTATACTTGCCGAAACAAGTGTGCTTTGATTGTTCAAAGTAATTGGTTTATTAATTTCTTGTACAATTTTTTGCGCTACCAGATGCGCTCCCTCTTGTTGATTGGTTCTAGGTAATAGAATTGCGAACTCGTCCCCTGATAATCTCGCCACCGTATCTTCCAAACGTAATATCGCTAACAATTTACGGGCTACCGATTGTAACAAATCATCGCCCGCCTGATGCCCAAGCGTATCGTTTACCTGTTTAAATTTGTCTAAATCCAAATAAAGCAAGGCAAAATTAACGTTAGATCGATCAAACTCTGCCATCATTTGCTGCAATCTCTCATCAAAAAAACGGCGGTTGACTAAGCCGGTTAAACTATCCTCATGGGATAATTTAAGCAGCTTCGCTTCACTTTCTTGCAAAAGTTGATTTTGTTTGGTTTTACTACGCCATAGTCCGACAAAAAATAGCATCAATCCCATATAAGCCAATGTGGCATAAATGGGTGCAAGGGCAGCGCCCCATTTTATGCTATCCCAGTCTTTTGCATCTACATCTATACCCAACACCACCACCGAGCCATCGGCAAGCGCATGGGGAATAAGCGCACTCATCCATACCCCCCAGCGATCTTCGTCCAGGCCATCCAACATAGGTTTTTTGCTATCAAATACAGCGTAGGATATTTCGCTGGCCTCATCGTAAACCGTACCCGGTTTAACCAATAACTCACCATTTCCCTCTTCGGAATCCAACAGAAAAATGATTTGATTGTTTGAATTTTTGCTCATCAAGTAGATGGCATTACAACCTGGATATACCGCACAGATATCCGCCATGCGCTCGCGATATTGGTGCAATACTTCTAGCGCCAGCTTCGCTTCTGCTGATGCTGAGTTGGCTAAGGATGAATTGGTTTTAATGCTGGCATACATATCACTCCAGCTAAGCACAAAATTGATGGTTTGCACTTGCTGAACCAGTTGCTGACGCATTTCTGCATCTTTTTCTTGCAATGCAAGATGGATGAAAAAAGCACCCACAAAGACGCCGAGCAACATCAATACAATGGGTAATTTATTCTTTATGAAGTGGTAAATTTGCAATTTCCATCCATCTTGACTGCGCTAACGCAAATTGAGCACATCCTGCATATCAAATAAGCCATGGTTTTTGTGCATTAAGAATTTAGCGGCGCGTAATGCGCCTAGCGCAAATGTAGCGCGACTGCTGGCTTTATGCGTGAGCTCAACCCGTTCGCCGATACCGGCAAATAATACCGTATGATCGCCCACCACATCACCTCCACGCACTGTAGCAAAACCAATGGTGTTGGCGTCACGCTCACCGGTTACCCCTTCGCGTCCATATACGGCAGAGGTTTTAAGATTGCGCCCTAATGCGCTTGCCGCAGCCTCGCCTAAGCGTAGCGCCGTACCAGAAGGCGCATCCACTTTATGCCGGTGGTGCGCTTCGATAATTTCAACGTCATAGCCTTCATGTAACACTTTTGCCGCAGATTGCACCAGATTAATCAATAAAGTTACGCCAACACTCATGTTAGGCGCGAATACAATACCAATCCGCTTAGAAGCGGCCGCAATTTTAGCTTTCTGCTCGGCAGTAAATCCTGTGGTGCCGATGACGTACTTAACCTTGGTTCTGATGCAAGCTTGTAAATACTGTTCGCTTGCTTCTGGCCGCGTAAAATCAATCAAAACATCCGCACCATTGAGTGCAACACTAATATCACTGGTAATACGAACGCCCGAATTCTGACCAAACTGTTCGCCTGCATCGCGACCTATTTGTGCGCTATCTGCACGATCTAGCGCACCATGTAACTGTAGCGCACCATCGGCTAACACGCTTTCAATTAAGACATGTCCCATGCGGCCCGAAACACCAGCAATAACAATTTTTGTTTTCATGGCAATTGTTTTCCTGCTTTTCATTCGAAATTAAAACCCGATTTTTTCCAGCATCCGCTCAAAATAACCTGGCTCAGCCTCAGCAGGCAACGGTTTTTCTTCACCTTTTTTCTTTTCTTGCGTTGTTTTATCCGTCGCAGGGGATGTTACATTCGGCGCTAATTCCTGCTCTAACGCTTTAGTATCTAACGTTCGATCCATTCTAAAAATCAGTTTCTCGTCTTGATTTGTATTAACGAGCGGCGGTTCAGTTGGCACTTGCGCTGGCTCGATTTTTTCGGGCACAGCAATAAGGGCTTCTTTAGGCGGCTCAACAGGCTCTGGCGTAGGTGCAGTTGGCACAGATTCAACGGCAACAGGTTCAGGCTTAGGTATCTCCAGCGGTGCAGGTTCTGCTACCGGCGTTTCTACCTTGGGCAACTCAATAGCAGGAACATCTGCGCTTGGGCCAATGGGAATAGGCACCGCCAACACCGATGGCGCTTCCTGAGATTCTGCAGCGGTCTCAGTAGCAACCTCTGTCGGCAAAGCTGGGTTCTCTACTGCTGACGCCTCTGCTGGCTTAGCTTCTACATTAGCCGTCTCTGGTACTTTTTCCTCTTTCTTCCAGAATTTTAATCGTTCTAGCAAGCTTTTTTTGCTAGCTGGTTTGGCATCAGGCACTTTTTCTGGTTCTGGTTTAGCCGTAGCTGGCTTATCTTCTTTCCAGAATTTTAATTTATCCAAAACACCTTCATCTTCCGCTTGTTTTGCGGCAGTTTCAGGTTTTGAAAGGGTAACCTCCCCGCTATCCGCACCGGGCGTGCCTGCCGGCACCACATCACCGCGTACGCGCGCCAGTAAATCTTTTTCAAAATCTAAAATTACCCGACGTTGTTCAACCACTTTGCCCGATTGGCGCAACTGGTAAAAATAATCCCAACGATTGGTGTGAAAACTATCAACAATCAGTGGTGTGCCCATAATAAAACGCACTTGCGATTTAGTCATGCCAGGGCGTAACTGTAGCAACATCTTCGATGTCACGATATTACCTTGTTGAATTTCTACCTTAAAGGGCTTGATGCTAGGGGCTTTTGACCCGCAGGCGACAAGCAGACTGAATAACAATATTAAAAAATAGCGCATGGTTTTTTGCTTGGAGTAAACACAACTAATTGAATGGGCGTTAATATACCACGATGACCGTTAGCCTAAAACCACAAAGCGTATATTAAAATCACAAATCCAAGTCGAGCGAGTAAAAACCATGCATGATCAAAAAGATTTAAAGAATGCCGGCCTCAAAGCTACCCTGCCGAGACTCAAAATTTTAGAATTGTTTGAAAACAGTGTGCAGCGCCACCTATCGGCAGAAGATGTCTACAAAGTACTCATCAATGCGGGTGACGATGTGGGCTTAGCCACCGTTTACCGTGTATTGACGCAATTTGAAGAAGCTGGGCTATTATCTCGCCATCATTTCGAAAGTGGCAAAGCGGTTTTCGAACTGAACGAAGGCACCCATCACGACCACATTGTGTGCGTTAAATGCGGCCGCGTAGAAGAATTTTACGACGAGGAAATTGAAAA
>JBQTJZ010000121.1:0-4385 GCA_052386615.1 Methylophilaceae bacterium | reverse complement strand
CTCACCCCAGCCAACTGGCACCCCTGCGGCGACCACAGTAATACGCGCGCCAATAGAATCACGCTCGTTGCGGATAGTATCCAGATATGCCTCCAATTGCGGCAGCACGTCAATGTTCGGCGAAAAGAATGGGTTTTTATTTACCACATCCCAGTTTTGGAACGGAATTGTAATCTCGCCTAGTTGGCTCATATAGCCACGCACTTGCACACCAAAGCGCTCTTTTAA
This sequence comes from Methylophilaceae bacterium, assembly GCA_052386615.1. GTDB lineage: Bacteria > Pseudomonadota > Gammaproteobacteria > Burkholderiales > Methylophilaceae > JBQTJZ01. The sequence continues at coordinate 4,157 of JBQTJZ010000121.1, read as the reverse complement.
CCATTTTTTGGCAATCGCACCAGCGGCCACGCGAATCGCGGTTTCTCGCGCACTCGAGCGGCCACCGCCACGGTAATCACGCACCCCATATTTTTGGCTGTAGGTATAATCCGCATGCCCCGGACGGAAGGTATCCATGATTTTGCTGTAATCCTGACTACGCTGGTCAGTGTTACGAATCAGTAGCCCAATCGGCGCGCCTGTCGTTTTGCCTTCGAACACACCCGACAGTATTTCTACCGCATCGGCTTCTTGCCGCTGGGTAACATGGCGCGATGTGCCTGGTTTACGTCTATCTAGATCAACTTGTAAGTCTTCTGCACTAATCTCTAATCCTGGCGGACAGCCATCTACCACGCCGCCGATGGCTGCGCCGTGTGACTCCCCAAACGAAGTTAGGCTGAAAAGTGTACCTATTGTGTTGCCAGACATAATATTTGCTTTAAAAAATTTAGCATTATTTTAACATACTCAGTTTTTAAGGTTTTTAATCCACTGGCCATAAACCTGTTTTGCGACTTTATTCAAGAAAAAACAATGCAAAGGTAGCTCCTGTTGCATCACTTCAGCTTGCTGTACTGCCGGACTATTGGCGGATTCTAGCAGATCATTCCCAGCTTCTTCGCACCATTTTTTAACCATCTCAGCCGTCATTTCGATATGCGTTTGAAACGCAATATGGTTGCCTATGCTATAAGCCTGGTTTTGGCAGTACGGGCTAGCGAGTAGGTGAATAGCATCGGGAGGTAAATTGAACGTTTCGCCGTGCCAGTGAAAAGCATTAAAAGTCTTAATCGCACCAAACCAATATTGAGCCGCTTGGTTTTCGCTTATAGTCACATCCCCCCAGCCAATTTCTTTTACCGCATTTTGAGTGACCGCCCCACCAAGCGCTTTGGAAATCAGCTGCCCTCCCAGACAATGCCCAAGCAAAGGAATATCTGCCACTTTTGCTGCGCGAATCAAATCGAGCAAAGGCGGAATCCAAGGCAAATCATCATTCACACTCATGGGGCCGCCCATTAGCACTATACCGCTATAATCCAATACAGATGAGGGTAGTAGCGCATTTTCATCTATCTTAACCAGTTGCCAAGGTAGACTTTTCTCATCAAAAAACGTGCTTAAGTAGCCTGGGCCTTCGTGCGCAACAAAGCGGAAAATGAGCACTGGTTTCATGAAAATATTCCCATAATCTAGCACTTTACACTGGCCGGTTTGGATGTCGTCAATGGTATAACGGCCAATGGCATAGCGAATCAATCTGAGTGTGGGGAATCCTATTTTAGCTGTCATGCGCCGTACTTGGCGATTTTTCCCCTCAGAAATTTTAATTTCGAGCCATGAGGTAGGAATAGCTCTGCGCTCGCGAATAGGTGGATTGCGCGCCCATAGCTTATCAGGCTCTGGAATAATACGTGCTATGGCAGGTTGCGTAACAAAATCTCCCAAATCAAGCCCTTGTTTAAATGGCGCTAAGTCGTTATCCATTGCTTCACCTTCTACCTGTGCCCAATAAGTTTTCAATTCTTTGTGTTTTGGGTGACTTAAACGGTGTTGCAATGCGCCATCATCAGTTAGAATAAGTAAACCTTCGCTATCCGTGTCAAGCCTTCCTGCGGCATACACATTGGTGATAGAAATAAAGTCTTTTAACGTGGCATGCCTCTCGTGCTGTGTAAATTGGCACACAACGTTAAACGGCTTGTTAAATAAAACGATCATTTATAAAAATCTAATTCGGTTAGGAACAAGTAATGGCATCTGCTACAAAAAATAATAGTGTATCGAAAATCGTCATTCCTGCGCACGGGGAAAAAATTACTGTCAATGCCGATAACACGCTTAATGTGCCCAATCATCCGATTATCCCATTTATTGAAGGGGATGGCATAGGCATTGATATTACGCCACCGATGATTAAGGTGGTAGATGCAGCCGTCAAAAAAGCGTATGGCAAGCAGCGCAAAATTGCTTGGATGGAAGTGTATGCGGGTGAAAAATCGACCAAGGTGTACGACAAGGACGCTTGGCTTTCAGCAGAAACCATGAAAGCTTTGCGCGATTATGTCATTTCAATTAAAGGTCCGCTCACCACCCCCGTGGGTGGCGGCATACGTTCACTCAATGTCACTTTGCGCCAAGAACTTGATTTGTATGTATGTTTGCGTCCGATTCAATATTTTAGTGGTGTGCCAAGTCCTGTGAAGCATCCCGAGAAAACCGATATGGTGATTTTCCGTGAAAATACGGAAGATATTTACGCAGGCATTGAATGGGCAGCGGGTAGCGACGAAGTTGCTAAAGTCATTCAATTTTTAAGTGATATGGGTGTGCGCAAAAAGATTCGCTTTCCAGAATCATCAGCAATTGGCATCAAGCCTGTTTCTATCGACGGCAGCAAACGCCTCATTCGCAAAGCGATTCAATATGCCATTGATAATAATCGCAAATCTGTCACCATTACCCACAAAGGTAATATTATGAAATTTACCGAAGGTGGTTTCCGTGACTGGGGCTATGAGCTCGCTAAAGAAGAATTCGGCGCAATGCCAATAGATGGTGGCTCATGGTGCAAATTAGCGAATGGGATCGTCATTAAAGACTGTATCGCCGATGCGTTCTTACAAGAAATTCTATTGCACCCAAGTGACTACGATGTGGTAGCCGCACTTAACCTCAATGGTGACTACATGAGTGATGCACTGGCGGCACAAGTCGGCGGTATTGGTATTGCGCCTGGCGCGAATTTGTCCGACACTGTCGCCATGTTTGAGGCCACGCATGGTACTGCACCGAAAATTGCCGGTAAAAACCTAGCAAACCCAAGTTCTCTTATTTTGTCTGCGGAAATGATGTTACGCCACATGGGTTGGATTGAAGCTGCTGATTTAATTTTGGCAGGCGTCGCTAAAGCCATTGCCAGCAGACGCGTAACGATTGATTTTTCATCACAAATGGAAGGTGCAACACAAGTGGGAACAGCAGAATTTGGCGAGGAGATTATTGCGAACATGCCTGCATAAAAAAGCGACTCGAAATTCGAGTCGCTTAGTGTAAGACTTTAAGTCAAACAACCCTAAAAAGCCTAAGCCTTTTGAATATTTGAAGCTTGTTTGCCTTTTGGACCTTCAGTCACTTCGAAGCTCACACGCTGACCTTCTTTAAGACTTTTGTAGCCAGACTCAACAATCGCTGAAAAGTGGGCGAATAAATCGTCACCACCATCATCTGGGGTAATGAACCCAAAACCTTTAGAATCATTAAACCACTTTACGGTACCTAATGCCATTTCATACATCCTTACATAATACGAGGGGCGCCTCAAAAAGTTTGTTTCAAGCACCGAAGTCGCAATAAATGAATAAAGCTGGCTACAAAAAACTCGAATGCAAACACCTTCGCGCTTTATATGTTACTAATTAAAAAAAGTCAAGTACAATTTTCGTGTTGCATATATACCAACCTTAGCATCAAGCTATTCATCAAATTTGATTAAAAAAACAAGCATTGTCTTTACAAAAAAAAAGTTAAAGTGCATTATTGTTTTAAATAAAAATATTGTTTAACTACAATAGTTTAAATACAATAGATTATTAATTAGATTAAAAGTGAATTATTTCAAATGGTCGCAACTGCAACTACAACAAAATTAAGTGGGCTTGCTCGCATGCTGGTGCAAGAAAAACTCCTGACTGAAGATGAGGCAGGCGTGATTCAATCTCAAGCGAACATACAAAAAACGCCATTTGTTACGCAAGTCATTACCAGTAGAAAAATCTCCGCCGAAAAGATTGCGCAAACATCCTCACATGCCTTTGGGTTCCCTTACCTAAATCTAGATGCATTCAATGCAGATTATTTACCAGCCAAATCGATAGACCTAAAACTCATGCAGAGCAATCGTGTGATTGCCCTGCAAAACCGTAACAACGTGTTATTTGTTGCTATCTCTGACCCAACCAACCTCCATGCACTCGACAGTGTGCAATTCCAAATGGGCATGACACTTTCGCCGGTAGTGGTAGAGGATGACAAGCTAGGTAAATGGATAGATAAAGTCGTTGAATCAAAAGATACCAGTATGACATCGCTGGACACTGGCGATGATTTTGATTTAGACATGGGCGATGCGGAAGACCAAGAAGTTGAAACCA
>JBQTJZ010000120.1:0-2205 GCA_052386615.1 Methylophilaceae bacterium | reverse complement strand
CGAGTAACTTGCGATACGCTGAAAATGTATTTTTGATTACCCACCGGTCAATGTTGGGCATTAAATGATAGCGTTCCGCAGATGGAATAAAAGTGGTTGGCAAGGTAATCTCGCCATCGAGTCCAATTTTTCTAATCAAAATTTCGTAATGGTGCTGTTGTGGTACAGAAGAGTTAAGCGGCAAAATAGGCTGGCAGTAAAGAACAAACTGGCTATCATCAATTTCATCCGTGATATCTGAAACTGCGGCCACGCCACTTTGTCGCTGCTTGGTTTCGATATCGCCATGGCTATATAAAAAACTTTGATTGCGCCCGGCTTTTTTTGCAGAATAACAAGCGGCATCTGCGGCATGCATAATTTCACTAATGTTGCCAAAGCTTGTATTCACCACCACCAAACCGATGCTGACGCCAATATTAAATACCTTGTCTTCGTGTAAGAAGCGATAATCGCGCACTAATTTAAGTAGCTTGTTGGTAAGTTGGCTGGCATCTGCCAAACTGCAATTTTCTAATAGCAATCCAAATTCGTCGCCGCCGATACGTGCCAAGGTGTCTCTTTCACGCATTTTATTTGAGAGTAGCGCACTCACTTGTTTTAATAGTTCATCTCCAGCATTGTGTCCGCAGGTATCATTCACCAGCTTAAATTGGTCTAGATCCAAATAACAGAATACGTGTTGTATCTGATGTTCGTGCGCACTTTTTAAGCAGCGCTCCAGCCTAACTTCGAACTCCCGACGATTGACAAGACCGGTTAAGTCATCATGCTGTGTTTGATAACGGAGTAGCGCCGTCGCATCGTGAATTTTTTCCTGCATGAGCTCATAAGCATTTTTAATGCTTAACGACATCGAGTTAAAGCCTTTTTGTAAGGTCTTTAATTCTCCGCTAGAGTTTTCTGTAATGGTATGAGAGAAAACACCTTCGCCAACTTGATTAACTGCATGTGCAATCTCTTGAATCGGCTTAGTAATATTGCGGCCAATCATCCAAGCAATAAGCGCGCTAGCGAATAAGCCGAACAGTCCTATCAATAGTATATTCGCCATCAAATCTTGCCTGAGATTTTGTAAAGTGAGGGTACTTAATTCCACGTATACGTGGCCAATTTCTTGCTGCGATGCGCCTTCTAAGGCGGCAATACTTTTATCGCTTGAAATAATAAAATCTTCAATTTCTACTAAGCTTTGATAAATGGGCGAGACAAAAATAATCCCGTTGTGCCAATCCATCTCGCGTATGTTTTCCTGTCTAATTTTCAGTAAAAGTTCCTCTGCGAATGGTCGACCACTCAATGCCAATACCTTGCCCTGCTTATCCAGCACCAATACTGTTCTGAGTTCCTGTTCATTCGCCAGTGCTTGTTGTGCTAATTTTTTAAGTATTTGTGTATTGCCAGAAATAACCCCATATTCCGCTGCGGGTGCCAATTGTGAGGCAATGATACGCCCGCGATCACGTATCGATTCATTTAAAACACTAAACACATTGCTTATCGCATAACCAGCCAATATCATCGCAAACAGCACAGCCGGCATAGTGCCTAATAGAATAACTCTAGATTTAATTCCTAAGTTTTTCATTTATTGTCGCACCGCCTCTAGTTTAAGCAATTGATTGTATAGTTCTTCATTATCCGGTACAGCGATATTAAGTGACCGTGCTACCTGATGATTGACGAGTACCGAAAAATATCTAGGAATTTGGGGAGGTGGTAATAAACCGGGCGCTTGTTGCGTCTTGATGGCAATTTCTGCAGCTTGTCTAGCGAATTGTTTGGTGCTACTAAATATCGCCGCCAAAGCACCTGCGCGCACGTATGATTGCGAGTAACCAAATACGGGTTTTTGGTGTCGATAACTGGTTAATAGTATAGGTTGTGCAGTTTCACGGTTATAAATTAAAGCATCTGGAATCGCCAATATCGCATCATTGGATGCTAGTGTGTTTTGCAACTTTGGAATAAGTTCTGCTTCTTCTTTAATGCTTTCAAATTCCCCACGAAGCGCACTCTTCTCGGCTTCTTCGCTTAAATTTTCTGCATACCTAGCAGAATCGGGGCCTAGCAAAATACCTAAACTTTTAGCTTCTGGTAGTACTAATTTAATCAGTGCCATTTGCCGCGAAAATGGCTGATCCAGCACAATGGCGCTAAAAATTCCTAAATCGCGGCCGCTACTTTCAAGCAATGCGTTAAATA
>JBQTJZ010000119.1:0-11482 GCA_052386615.1 Methylophilaceae bacterium | reverse complement strand
TTGGCGGTGGCATACGCTTGTGTCATATTGCAAATACCAAAGGCTGCGCAGGCAGTAAAGACAGCAAATAGCGTACCTAGCCATGGTAGCCCTGCACCTTTAGCCAAGTAGTACATTGGCCCGCCGCGCATACCGTGTTTGCCCTGCTCGCGATATTTTACTGCCAGCACTGCTTCGGAGTATTTGGTGGCCATTCCGACCAACCCTGTCATCCACATCCAAAATACCGCGCCTGGCCCACCCAATGTAATGGCAGTGGCTACGCCCACGATATTGCCAATGCCTACGGTCGCTGCCAGCGCGGTCATGAGTGCAGCAAAGTGGCTGATATCCCCTTGATGCCCATGATCTTTTTGTAAGATAAGCTTAAAAGCCAGTGGCAGCGCTCTAAATTGCAAGCCTTTGAGAATAAAGCTAAGGTATAAGCCGGTACCAACCAGCAACACCAGCATAGGCGGACCCCAAATCCAGCCAGATAAAGTTGCAATGATTTTTTCTATTGATTCCATGCTTATCATCCCCTTTAACGAATTATAGACATAAACATTGAATAAATGCAGTGCTTAGTGTGAGATTAGGCTAACCAATCTTTATCGATTAAAAAGTGGCTATATAATTTTGCTTCAGCGCTGCCTTTTTCAGGTTTCCAATCATAGCGCCAATTTACGATGGGGGGCATGGACATTAAAATAGATTCGGTGCGCCCATTCGATTGCAAGCCAAACAACGTGCCGCGATCAAACACTAGGTTAAATTCTACGTAGCGCCCACGTCGGTAAGCCTGAAAATCACGCTCGCGCTCACCGTAAGGCGTATCTTTACGGCGCTGTAAGATAGGCAAGTATGCCTGCAAAAAGCTATCACCCACGGCGCGTTGCAAGGCAAAACTTTGCTCAAAGCCTAAAGCGTTAAAGTCATCGAAGAAAATGCCGCCGATGCCGCGTGGTTCTTTACGATGCTTTAAGTAAAAATATTCATCGCAGTGCTTTTTGAAGGTAGGGTAATAGTCCGGGCTAAAGCTATCCAGAGCGACTTTGTTGGCGCGGTGAAAATGCATACAATCTTCTTCAAAGCCGTAGTAAGGCGTTAAGTCCATTCCGCCGCCAAACCACCAAATCGGTTGCGTCTCAAGGGCTGCGCCATCGTTGCTTTCGTTAGCTTTTTCTTGCCGCACTTGTTGTGCTGTCTGCAAAAAATCTGCCTCAGCGCCTTGTCTCGGCGACGTATCTTGTCCAGACAGTGTGTTATGGGTATTGAGCGTAGGCGCTCTAGCGACAAAAAAACGAATGTTCATGTGTACGGTGGGCACATAGGGATTGCGTGGATGTAGCACCAGAGATACGCCCATTGCTTCCCAGTGTCGGCCAGCAGCCTCGGCATGAGCCATGGTAGCGGCAGGCGGCAATTTGTTACCCAGTACATGCGATAAACCTACCCCCGCACGTTCAAACACATGGCCACCTTCTAAAATGCAGGTATTGCCACTACCACCTTCAGGGCGTTGCCAGCTGTCTTGCATAAAATGCTTGCCATCGACTAATTCCAGCGCTTCTACAATATTGTTTTGTAGGGTTTGCAGATACGCTAAAACGGCATGGCTATCCATGGATGCTAGCCTTTAACGGCGCGATAACCAATATCGGTACGATATTGTGCCCCATCAAATTTGATAGTTTGTGCAATTTCATAAGCACGTTGCTGTGCGAATTTGACCGTTTCACCCAAGCTGGTAACACACAATACGCGCCCACCACTCGTAACCACTTTACCGTTATTTAATGTTGTTCCGGCGTGAAACACATAGGCATCCTCTAATTGTTTGGGTAGACCAGTAATTTCGTCACCTAATATGGGCGCTTCTGGATAGTGAGCGCTCGCCATCACTACGCCTAGCGCGGTGCGTCTGTCCCAATCGATTTCTGCTAGATTAAGTGTGCCATTCACCGCATGTTGTACTAATTCAACTAAATCAGATTTCAAGCGCAGCATAATCGGTTGTGTTTCTGGATCACCCATACGACAGTTAAATTCCAAGGTTTTTACGCTGCCGTCAGGCTTAATCATCAAACCAGCATATAAAAACCCCGTATAGGGAATGCCATCTTTCGCCATGCCTTCTACCGTAGGGCGAATGATTTCGCGTAACACTTTGGCATGAATTTCTGGCGTGACTACTGGCGCCGGCGAATAAGCACCCATGCCACCTGTGTTCGGCCCTTGGTCTCCGTCTAGTAAGCGTTTGTGGTCTTGACTGGTAGCAAGTGCTAATATATTTTTACCATCTACCATCACCATAAAACTGGCTTCTTCACCGCTTAAAAATTCTTCAATCACCACGCGCGCGCCAGCGTTACCTAGCTTGTTATCGGAGAGCATCATATCGACAGCGGCGTGGGCTTCCGCCTCATCCATAGCCACTACCACACCTTTGCCAGCGGCTAACCCATCCGCTTTAATTACAATGGGGACGCCTTGTTGGTTTATGTAATCGTGTGCTGATTTGGCATCAGTAAATGTTGCATAAGTAGCAGTGGGAATACCGTGGCGCAGCATAAAGGCTTTAGCAAAATCTTTGGAGCTTTCCAATTGAGCCGCCGCCTTGGTGGGACCAAAAATCTTCAAGCCTGCTGCGCGAAAAGCATCGACTACACCTTGAGAAAGCGGCGCTTCTGGGCCAACGATGGTCAGGTATATTTGCTCATCTTGTGCAAACTTAACTAATTCTTGCACTTTACTTAGCGGCACATTCATCATGTCAGGATTCGTTGCTGTGCCTGCATTGCCTGGCGCTACATAGACGCGGCTTACTGCTTTATTTTGTGATACTTTCCACGCAAGTGCATGCTCACGTCCGCCACTACCAATCACCAATATTTTCATATTTTTTTAAAGCCCCGAGACATTGTAGCGAGCGATTTTTTTACCAAGAAGCCGCGGAGCGAAAAACGAGACATACCGAATGGGTAGGCGAGTATCGAGTAAGCATGCGACACCGGTAATAAGACGCGTAGTAAATTTATCATGGCTTTAATGACGGAAGTGGCGAATGCCTGTCAATACCATGACCAAGCCATGCTCGTTTGCGGCGGCAATCACATCGTCATCGCGCATGCTCCCGCCGGGTTGAATGACGCAACTTGCACCTGCTTCTGCTAATACGTCGATGCCATCGCGAAAAGGGAAGAAGGCGTCTGAAGCCACCACTGAATCTTTTAGCGTTAAGCCAGCATTTTGCGCCTTAATCGCGGCGATTTTAGTACTATCGACACGGCTCATTTGACCTGCGCCCACGCCTAAGGTCATGCCATTGCCACAGAATACGATGGCATTCGATTTCACATACTTCGCCACATTCCAGGCAAATAACATATCCGCCATTTGTTGCGGTGTGGGCTGTTTTTTTGAAGCAATTTTTAGGGTAGCTTCAGTTAGCGGGTGATTGTCCGCTGTTTGCATCAAAATGCCAGAACCCACACGTTTAATATCGTGTGCGTTGCGACCTTGTTCCCAAACAGTGGTTTTAGAATTTAAGGAACCGCCTGTTGGCAGGCTAATTTTTAATACACGTACATTTGCTTTTACTGCAAAAACTGCCAAAGCATCAGCCGTGTAATCAGGCGCAATTAGCACTTCGACAAATTGTTTAGAAACCGCTTCTGCGGCTGTCAAATCAACCGTTGTATTAAACGCGATAATGCCGCCAAAAGCACTGGTCGGGTCTGTTTGAAAAGCTTTGCTGTAAGCCTCAAGCGTATTTTTGCCAATAGCGACACCGCATGGGTTGGCGTGTTTGACGATGACGCAGGCGGCTGAAGGATTGGTAGTGTTGTTGTCAACAGTGTTAAACGATTTAACACATTCCCAAGCGGCATCGGCATCGGCAATGTTGTTATAGCTGAGTTCCTTGCCTTGTAGTTGTTGTGCCGTCACTAGGGATCCCGGTGCAGGGTGTAAATCGCGATAAAACGCAGCTTGTTGATGCGGATTTTCGCCGTAACGTAAATCTTGCAGTTTCACGAATCTGCCATTGGTTTGATGGGGAAATGGGTTACGTGAGCCATCGCTATTAAAAGAGGATAAATAATCGCTAATAGCACCATCGTAGTTGCTGATACGATTGAATGCAGCAACCGAAAGCGCAAAAGTTGTTGTCTCACAAAGCGTGCCGTTATCGGCTGCTAGCTCAGCTAACACCGCTTGATACTGACTGGCATCGGTTAATACAGCGACATCTTTCCAGTTTTTGGCCGCACTACGCACCATGGCAGGTCCGCCAATATCGATATTTTCAATCGCATCTTGCAAGGTACAATTGGGCTTAGCCACAGTGGCTTCAAACGGATAAAGATTCACTACCACCATATCAATATTCGGGATATTTTGCGCTTGCATCGCAGCTACATGCTCAGGCAAATCGCGCCTACCCAAAATACCACCATGCACTTTAGGGTGTAAGGTTTTAACACGGCCATCTAACATTTCAGGAAAGCCAGTGTAATCACTGACTTCAGTGACAGCGATGCCGTTGTCGCGGAATAGTTTAGCGGTACCACCAGTCGAAAGAATTTCAACGCCGAAGTGGGTTAAGCGCTTTGCAAATTCAACAATGCCAGTTTTGTCAGAAACGCTGATAAGCGCGCGTTTAATGGTAGCCATAGAAGTCTTAAGAAAATTGATTATTCGAGTTTGTATTGCGCCATTTTCTTGCGCAAGGTATTGCGGTTAATGCCCAGCATTTCGGCCGCTTTGCTTTGATTGCCGCCGACTTTATTCAAAATATATTCCAGCAAAGGTTTTTCAATACAAGTTAGCACCATGTCATAAATTGCATGGGGGGGTTGACCATCGAGATGCATAAAGTATTCATCCAGTGATTTCTTAACGCAATTTGCTAGTTCATTTGCCATTAAGCCGCCAATTCTTCGCTAGCACAATCATCTTCCACATAAACCAAACGATCATGCTTTGCTTTTAGTTCGGCAAAAAAATCATCAATCGCTTTAAGCTGTAATTCAATCGTTTGTAGCGTGTTCATGCTGTGGCGAAAACTGGCAGAGCCTGCTAAGCCCTTGGTATACCAAGAGATATGCTTTCTCGCCATACGCATACCCGTGAGATCGCCATAAAAGTCATATAAATCATGCAGATGATCCAGCATAACCAGATGAATCTCATCCACTGTGGGCGACAATAAATGCGTCCCAGTTTTTAAGTAATGTTCAATTTCGCGAAAAATCCACGGTCTGCCTTGTGCCGCGCGACCAATCATCACCGCGTCTGCACCGGTGTAATCCAGCACGTATTTGGCTTTTTCCGGAGTGGTAATGTCGCCATTGGCGATGAGTGGAATATTCACTGCTTGCTTCACGGCGGCAATCGTATCGTATTCTGCCTCGCCCAAATAAGCGCAAGCGCGCGTACGGCCATGCATCGCCAAAGCTTTTACGCCGATATCCTCTGCCATTTTAGCGACGGCTACTGCGTTACGATTGTGCTTATCCCATCCGGTACGAATTTTGAGTGTCACTGGCACATCTACCGCATTCACCACAGCTTTGAGAATCTGTGATACCAGTGGCTCATCTTTAAGCAAAGCAGAGCCTGCCATGACGTTACATATCTTCTTGGCAGGGCACCCCATATTGATATCGATAATCTGCGCGCCGTTATCCACATTGTGCCTTGCCGCTTCTGCCATCATTTTCGGATCGGCACCCGCAATTTGCACAGAAATTGGGTCCACTTCGCCTTCATGATTGGCGCGGCGTAAGGTTTTTTCGCTGCCATACAGCAAAGAATTAGAAGTCACCATTTCTGAAACCGCCAAACCTGCGCCCATTTTTTTGCATAACTGGCGAAAAGGTCTATCGGTCACCCCTGCCATAGGCGCGACCACTAGATTGTTTTTCAGAATATGATCACCGATTTGCATGGAATGAAATTTACTTTTATATGATGAGTGCGAAAGCTGCCTATTTTATACGCAATTAAGCTTATTGTGTATGAACTTTGATGATGATTTTATCAATCACATTGGTAATGAATAACGCCAACTGGCGACTAAGTAACAATCACGATAAGCATCTACTTACGCAGTCAGTTCGTATACCTCTATAAGCCTGTTCTTAATAAAGACAATTGCTAATGGGTTGAATCCCAATGAGTAAACGCGCGATAACCTACGGAACACACATGTATAGACTACTAAGTACTGTTTTCTTTGCTACTTTACTGGGCATTAGCTTATTAAAATTTAGTGATGTGCAGGCCGAAGAGACCAGTAAAATTAATTGTCAGCCATGGTCGGACGCCATTTTTGCACAAGCCAAACGCGAAAATAAATTGCTTATTTTAGATTTGGAAGCAGTGTGGTGTCATTGGTGTCACGTGATGGATGAAAAAACGTATCATGATCCTGCCGTGGTAAATCTGATTCAGCAAAACTACATTGCCATTCGCGTAGATCAAGATGCGAACCCAGATATTTCCATCCGCTACGAAGAGTATGGTTGGCCGGCTACTATCATATTTAATGCTAATGGAGAGGAGTTGGTCAAACGCCGTGGCTACATTCCGCCAGAGCCAATGGCAAACTTACTGCAGGCGGTAATAGATGACCCCACGCCTGGCCCATCGGTAGCAAAGAAAGCTGAAATTACGCTAGGGACTGCTATTCAGTTTAGCAACAGTCAACGTGAAAAAATTATTAGCGATATCAATCGCGGCTATGATGTTGCGCTAGGAGGCTGGGGTCGCGTACATAAGTTTATCTTAGCGCCGAATACTGAGTATGCGTTGATACGCGCTAAACAAGGCGACAAAGCATTTGAAAAAAAAGCACGCGAAACACTGGACGCGGCAATTGTGTTAATCGATCCTGTATGGGGAGGTATCTATCAATATTCGGATCGTGGCCGTTGGAACTCGCCGCATTTTGAAAAAATCATGTCGTTTCAGGCGGATGATATACGGCTTTATTCACTGGCTTTTGTGCAATTCAAAGAGGCGCGCTACTTAAAGGCTGCGCGCGATATCGAACGTTATTTGGCAGATTTTTTGACAAGTCCTGAAGGGGCTTTTTACACCAGCCAAGATGCAGACGCGAGCAAAACAATCGATGGGCATGCCTTTTACCCATTAGATGATAAAGGGCGGCGCGCGTTAGGCGTGATGCCGCGTATCGATAAAAATAGCTACGCCCGTGAAAATGGCTGGGCCATTCGTGGTTTAGCCGCGCTCTATGATGCGACCGGTGACAAGGTTACCTTGCAGCGCGCTATCAAAGCGGTAAGCTGGGTAGAGCAAAATCGGCAGTTAGCGGGCGGTGGCTTTAAGCATGGTGAACAAGACCGTGCGGGACCTTATTTGGGCGATACTTTGGCGATGACAGAGGCTTATGTTGCGCTGTACACCTCAACCGGCGATAGGCAGTGGCTTAGCAAAGCAAAAGCAGGGCTGGGCTTTATTGAAAAGAAATTTACTGTCGATGCAGGCTATGCCTCGGCGGTAGTGAGCAAGGGCAGCACCGGCGTATTTCAGCAAGCATTAAGGCAAATGGAAGAAAACGTGACAATGGCCCGCGTCGCAAATCAGCTATTTCATTATACCGGCGATACCAAGTACCAAAAGATGGCTGAACATGCCATGAAATATCTGGTAGCACTCGTTAGCCCAGATAATGTGCGCTACCTAGCGGGCCCATTGGCGGCGGCAGATGAACTCGCGGCAGACCCAGCACATATCGTCATCGTAGGGGCTAAAACGGACCCCGCAGCGCTAGCACTCTACCAAAAAGCATTGCAATATCCTGTGGGTTATCGTCGTATCGAATGGTGGGATAAAGCAGAAGGCGCGCTGCCGAATCCTGATGTGCAATATCCGCAATTAGCCAAAGCTGCTGCATTTATTTGCGTCAATCAAGCCTGCTCTACGCCGATTTTTGATCCTGAAAATATTGCCAAGAAAGCAGACACGTTATTGTTTAGAGTAGAGTGATATTATATTTCTGACCATGAAAAGCCAGTCGCAGAGACACCAGTCTTAATATCGGTCATTGCGCTTTTTACAGCATCAGCAGGGCCTTTAACACCAAGCTCTATCGTTTTGTTCGGGCCAAGTTTAGGCAGGCTAAACAGTTTGGTTTCGGGGTGATTTTTAACGATACCATTCATTAAATCAATCAGTTGGCTTTCGCCCGCATCTTTTACCAAAATGGCAGCTTCAACGATGGCAGCTTGGTTAAATAAATGGCGGCAATGGGTATCGAGCACCCACTCCATCATGGGGTGCGCCATTTGTGGAAAGCCGGGTAAAAAGTAATGATTGTGCATAGAAAAACCAGCAACACGATTCACTGGGTTAGGGATTAAATCAGCCCCTTTGGGAAAGTCTGCCATCAGCACACGTTTGGGGTAAGCGCCCTCAGTAAATTGCGCCACAATTTCTGCCACAGCGCCAGCGTGACGTTCAATGGGCACATTTAAGGCATCCGCCACTGCTTGGCGCGTGCAGTCATCTGGCGTGGCACCTATGCCACCAAAGCTAAATACAATGTCTTTGTTCGTAAAACTGCGTTTGAAACTGGTGGTAAGCCGTGCAGGCTCGTCGCCTAAATAATGTGCCCAGCTTAAGCTTAAACCACGCGTTTTAAGTATTTCTATCGCTGTGGTTAGGTGTGCGTCTTGTCGTTTTCCAGAAAGGATTTCATCGCCAATGATGTAAATGCCAAAAGTGGGGGCGGGCATTAATGTGCGCTTTCCCAGTTGTTGCCCACGCCCACTTCAGCCAACAACGGCACATCCAGCTTAGCAACATTTTGCATTAAGGTTGGCAATGTTTTTTTGACCAGTTCCAGTTCATTATCAGGCACTTCCAGCACCAATTCATCATGCACTTGCATAATGAGTTTTGTGGCTAATTTTTCTTCCCTTAGCCATTTATCTACCGCAATCATCGCCAGTTTAATTAAATCTGCCGCGGTGCCCTGCATGGGGGCATTAATGGCGGCGCGTTCTGCGCCGTTTCTTCTTTGCACGTTTGGGCTGTTGATTTCTGGCACCCAAAGTCTGCGACCAAAATAAGTTTCTACATAGCCTTTTTGTTTAGCGATTTCACGCGTGTTTTGCATGTATTCGCGCACACCGGGGTAGCGCGCAAAATAGCGTTCGATATAGCTTGCGGCCGCACTGCGTTCAATATTCAGGTTCTGCGCCAAACCAAATGCGCTCATGCCGTAAATGAGCCCAAAGTTAATCACTTTGGCGTAGCGACGTTGTTCGCTGTCTACCTTGTCTTTTTCTACGCCAAATACTTCAGCGGCTGTGGCGCGGTGAATATCTTCATTATTGGCAAAGGCTTGCAACATACCGCTATCTTGAGATAAGTGCGCCATGATGCGCAGCTCGATTTGTGAATAATCTGCCGAAACAATATGCGCACCCTTAGGAGCAATAAACGCTTCGCGGATTCTGCGGCCCTCAGCTGTGCGTACTGGAATGTTTTGCAAGTTAGGATCAGAACTGGCCAGCCTGCCCGTAATCGCCACGGCTTGATTGTAGCTGGTGTGTACGCGGCCAGTTTGCGCGTTAATCATCTTAGGTAACTTATCGGTATAGGTAGATTTAAGTTTGGCAAGCCCGCGATATTCCAACAATACTTTGGGCAATGGATGATTGAGCGCTAATTCTTGCAACACATCTTCGTCTGTACTGGGTGCGCCAGAAGGCGTTTTTTTGAGTGGTTTAATGCCAAGTTTATCGAACAAAATTTCTTGCAGTTGTTTGGGCGATGCCAAGTTAAAAGGTTGCCCTGCCAACGCGTAGGCTTGGTTCTCCAGTGCCAGTAACTTCAAGCCGATTTCGTTACTTTGCGCTCTTAACATTTCAGCATCAATCAATACGCCGTTGCGCTCAATGGTAAATAAAATGTCTGAAACAGGCATCTCAATTTGGTTGTAAATAAATTCCAGCTTGTTTTCTGAAGCAATTTGCGAATACATTGCTGCATGTAATTGCAAGGTAATATCGGCATCTTCTGCGGCATATTCGCTGGCTGTTTCCACCGTGACTTGATTAAAGCTTACTTGTTTTGCCCCTTTGCCCGCCACCTCTGCAAAACTAATCGTTTTGATGTCTAAATGACGCATGGCGAGGTCATCCATGCCGTGGCTACGGTGACTCTCAAACACATAAGATTGCAGTAGAGTATCGTGGGCAATGCCGTTGAGTGCAATACCATGATTGGCTAATACATGTTGATCGTACTTTAGATTTTGCCCCACTTTTTTAATGGCGGGGTTCTCTAAAATAGGCTTCACTTTGTTGAGCGTTTCTGCAAAATTAAGCTGTAGAGGCGCATCAAAATAATCATGCTTAAGCGGTAAATAGGCGGCACTTCCAGCTTCAACACTAAACGACATACCGACGATTTTGGCTAACATCGGGTCGAGTGAAGTGGTTTCAGTATCAAAACAGACAATCGCCGCCTGACGGATTTTTGTGAGCCACGTGTCTAGTTGTGTATTAGAAAAAATAGTTTCGTAATTGCGGCTATTATTTGCGATATGTGGCGTAACGGCAAACCTATCCGTGGTGTTTTGCGTGTTTGCCATGCTCGGCGTGTCAAACTGATTGGGTGGGCTGGTGGGCGTGCCCGCTTGTGGATTATCCAGCTCACGTTGCCAAGTTTTGAAATCAAAGCGCGCATAGAGTTGGGCGAGTTTGGCTTTATCTTGCGCTTGCAGCAATAAAGACTCGAAACTTTTCGGCATGCCTGCAACACCCTCTAAATTGCAGCGAATGGTAATCAACTCACGACCTGTGGGCAACCAATCTAGGGTTTTGCGAAGGTTTTCACCCACTACACCGCCAATTTTGTCTGCATTTACCACAATATTATCCAGCGAGCCATATTCGGCAAGCCATTTTACAGCGGTTTTCGGCCCCACTTTTTCCACGCCGGGTACGTTATCCACCGTATCGCCAATCAAAGTCAGGTAATCAATAATGCGTTCAGGCTTAAGTCCGAATTTGGCTTCAACCCCTGCAATATCAAGGATTTCATCGCCTTTTCTAAAAGCGTTCGGCATGGTATTAATCACAGTAACGTGCTCGTTCACCAGCTGTGACATATCTTTATCGCCGGTGGAAATAATCACGCGTATGCCTTGCGCTTCTGCTTCTTTAGCCAGCGCGCCAATCACATCGTCTGCCTCTACGCCCTCTATCATGAGTAATGGCCAGCCCATCGCTTGAATGGCTTCGTGCAAAGGATCTACTTGGCTACGCAAATCTTCTGGCATGCTGGGTCGATTCGCTTTATATTGTGGGTAAATATCATCGCGAAAGGTTTTGCCTTTGGCATCAAACACACACGCGCTATAATCGGCAGGATAATCTTTGTGCAGTTTGCGCAGCATGCTAAGTACGCCACGAATCGCGCCAGTAGGCTCATTCTTGGTGCTACGTAAATCTGGCAGTGCATG
>JBQTJZ010000118.1:0-5619 GCA_052386615.1 Methylophilaceae bacterium | reverse complement strand
GGGAACGCTGAAGGAGTGGCTGGTGTTAATTTGCCGATGCTAGTGCGCGTGCTTAACTATCGTGAAACCTCCCTTAAAAAATGCCTTGAAAAAGCGATTAGTGGCGGTCGCGATGGCGTAGTACATTTTACTGAAACAGGTTGTAACCATAATGATTAAAGAAGAAATCGAAATTATTAACAAACTTGGTCTGCATGCGCGCGCCTCTACCAAACTTACCCAAACAGCAAGCCAGTTTGCCAGTGAAATTTGGGTGACGCGCAATGGTCGACGCGTCAATGCAAAAAGTATTATGGGGGTCATGATGTTAGCTGCTGCAAAGGGCTCAACCATTGAGCTAGAGGCCACTGGCAGTGATGAAAGCGATGCAATGGCAGAACTAAAAACATTAATTAACGATTACTTTGGCGAAGGTGAATAGTGTCTAGCTTTAGCATGCATGGGGTTGGCGTATCTAGTGGCATTGCCATTGGCAAAGCGCATTTGGTATCCAACGCCCTGCTCGAGGTAGTGCACTATCAGCTCCCCGCACATCTTATTGAGGATGAAATCAAACGCTTTGGTAATGCCATCGCCACCGTTAAAAAAGATTTGGAAGTCATCCGTGACCAATTGCCTAAAAACGCACCTACCGAATTAGCCTCTTTTATTAGCACCCATTTAGTCATGTTGTCAGATAAATCTTTATCCGAAGTGCCTAAAGACATCATCCTTAGCGAACAATGCAATGCAGAATGGGCAATCAAGCAACAGATGGATGATATTGTTGAACAGTTTGACGCCATCAGCGACGAATATTTGCGCGAGCGTAAACACGATGTGATTCAAGTGGTGGAACGGGTGATTAAAGTACTGCTTGGTCATCCCAGTCAGGCATCAATCAATAAACAAGAAAACGCCACGGCCCAAGAAAGCAATATCATATTGGTAGCGCACGATATTTCACCTGCGGACGCAATTCAATTCAAACAACATCAATTTGCGGCGTTTATTACCGATGTCGGTGGCGTCACCTCGCATACCGCCATCTTGGCGCGTAGTCTTAATATCCCTTCCATTGTAGCGCTGCAACGCGCACGCGATTTAATTGACGATGGCGAACTCATCATTGTGGATGGTGGCCAAGGAGTTGTCATCGTCAATCCAAGTAAAGAGATTTTGGCGGAATACGAACTACGGCAAGATCAGTGGTTGCTGGAACAACAAAAACTCAAACGTATTAAATCCACTAAATCGGTCACCATGGATGGCGCGCAAATCGATTTATATGCCAACATTGAAGTGCCTGAAGACGTAACCGCTGTTAAAAATTCCAGTGCAACCGGTATTGGCTTGTATCGTACTGAATTTTTGTTTATGAATCGGCACGAGATGCCAGACGAAGAAGAGCAATTTTTGGCTTATAAAAATGTCACCGAGGCTATGCCAGATTTACCCGTCACCATTCGCACGCTGGATTTAGGTGCCGATAAGCAAATGAATCCCGATACCGCCAGCACATGTGCAAACCCGGCTCTAGGTCTTCGCGCAGTAAGGCTATGCCTAGCAGAGCCACAAATTTTTCACGCACAATTGCGTGCTTTGTTACGTGCTTCACATTACGGCAATATTAAAATACTGATCCCCATGCTCTCCACACTGGCAGAACTTCGCCAAACCAAGTTGTTACTCGAGCGGGCCAAACAGTCTTTACGCAAACAAAATATTCCTTTTAATGAGAGTATCGAGCTAGGTGGCATGATAGAAGTGCCAGCTGCGGCTATTAACGCCTATGCCTTTGCCCGGGAGCTGGATTTTTTATCCATAGGCACTAACGACCTGATTCAATATACGCTCGCCATTGACCGCACTGATGATGCGGTGGCGCACCTGTACAATCCATTACATCCATCGGTATTGCGACTCATTGCCATCACTTTGCAGGCTGGCGCAAAACTAGGCAAATCCGTTTCAATCTGTGGTGAAATGGCAGGTGATGCCAAGCTTACCAAATTATTACTGGGCATGGGGTTGCGCCAGTTTTCTATGCACCCAAGCAACGTATTAAGTGTTAAACAACAAGTTTTGCAAAGCCATTCCGTCAGGCTAAATAAAGCAGCACGCAGAGTAATGAAGAATGATGATATTGAAAAAATTGAACTACTGGTAAGTAAAATCAATCACTAAATATTTGGAGAACGACATGGCAGACGAAATAACCATTCCGAGTAACGACGATAAAAACATCGCAACCGTAACCCACTTAGGCGGCACGGTATTTTCTTTCATTCCAGGATTAATTGTTTGGTTACTGAAGAAAGACGACAGTGTTTACATTAGCGATCAAGCCAAAGAAGCGCTTAATTTCCAAATCACCGTACTCCTTGCTTACTTTATAGCGGGGATACTGGTTTTTATTTTAATTGGCTTCGTGCTGCTAGGCATTATTTGGTTACTTAACGTTGTTTTTTGCATTGTCGCCGCCATCTCTACCAGCAAAGGCGAAGCCTATCGCTACCCCATTTGTTTAAGACTCATTAATTGATTAAGGAAATACTGTGTCCAATCCATTGCTGCATTTTGCTGGTTTACCTAAATTTAACGAAATTAAGCCTGAGCATGTCAGCCCAGCTTTAGCCCAATTGCTGATTGAGGGCAAAAACTTAATTGAGGCACTGGCAACCAGCACTGAAATTCCTTCATGGGAAAACTTTGCGCTTAAGCTAGAAGATTTGGATGAAAAAATTTCACGCACTTGGTCGCAGGTAGGTCACATGAATGCAGTAGTCAATAGCCCGGAATTGCGCGAAGCATATAACGACAATTTAGCGAAATTAACCGATTTTTATAGTGATTTAGCGCAAGATGAACGACTTTATGCGAAGTATCGCACGATTAAAAACAGGATAGGCTTTAAGAAATTAAGTGTCACTCAACAAAACATTATAGATAATGAAGTACGTGATTTTAAATTGGGTGGCGCAGAATTGCCCAAAACCAAAAAAGTACGCTTCAAAGCCATCAGCGAAGAACTCTCGAAGCTGGCTGCAAAGTTTGAAGAAAATCTGTTAGACACAACTAACGAATATGCGCTTTATTGTGAAAATGTAGCAGAATTATCGGGCATTCCAGACGACGTATTACAAACAGCCAAAGATAACGCCACTGGTGATAGCAAAGTGGGCTATAAGTTTACTTTACACTTCCCCAGTTATTTACCCGTATTGCAATACGCAGATAACCGCACTTTACGTGAAACCTTGTATCGTGCATACGCCACACGCGCTAGTGAATTTGGCAAACCAGAATTTGATAACACGCCGATTAGTGCACAACTGCTTAAACTTAGGCAGGAACAAGCGCAATTGCTGGATTTTAGCAATTTCGCCGAGTTATCCCTTGCGACTAAAATGGCAGACACACCCAAACAAGTGATTGCATTTTTAGAAACTCTCGCTAGCCGCGCCAAACCTTATGCTAAGCAAGACATGGCAGAACTAGTCGCTTATGCCAGCAAGCTGGGCATTGATGAAGTACAAGCCTGGGATGTTGCCTATGTTTCTGAAAAGTTACGCGAAGATAAATATGCGTTTTCAGATCAAGAAATCAAACAATACTTTCCTGAAGAAAAAGTATTAGCGGGTCTGTTTAAAGTCGTTGAAACAATTTTTGGCGTATTTGTTAAAAAAACAAAAGCGCCTACATGGCACAAAGATGCCCATTTTTATGAAATTACACGATTTGATGCCAAGAGTGGTACGGAAAACCTAGTTGGCCAGTTTTATTTGGACTTGTACGCCCGCAACAATAAGCGCGGCGGGGCGTGGATGGATGAAGCGATTACACGCCGTATTGTGAATGGCAAGCTTACCACGCCAGTGGCTTATTTGACCTGCAACTTTTCGGCACCTGTTGGCAATAGGCCTGCGCTATTTACCCATGACGAAGTGATCACCATGTTTCACGAGTTCGGTCATGGCTTACATCATATGCTCACACAGGTTGAAGATTACAGCGTTTCTGGCATTAAAGGCGTGGAATGGGACGCGGTTGAATTACCTAGCCAGTTTATGGAAAACTTTTGCTGGGAATGGGACGTACTGCGTCATATGACGCGACATGTAGAAACTGGCGCCCAATTGTCGCGCGTATTATTCGATAAGATGGTAGCGGCCAAGAATTTTCAAGCGGGTATGCAGACCGTACGTCAAATCGAATTTTCACTTTTTGACATCGAGCTACATAGCGAATTTGACCCAAATGGCACACAAACGCCGCTCGATTTAATCGAAGCGGTGCGCGATCAGGTGGCCGTAGTAAGACCGCCAAAATGGAATCGCTTTCCTAACAACTTCTCGCATATTTTCGCCGGCGGTTATGCTGCAGGTTACTATAGTTACAAATGGGCGGAAGTCCTCAGTGCGGATGCCTACAGTTTATTTGAAGAAAATGGTGTGCTATCCGAGCCTACTGGACAAAAGTTTTGGCAAGAAATTCTGGCAAAAGGTGGTTCGCGTACTGCTATGGAATCCTTTATTGCCTTCCGTGGACGGGAACCCAGTATAGACGCATTGTTAAGACATAATGGCATGAATTAATCCATGCAATTCGCTACTTGGAACGTCAACTCCCTGAACGTGCGGTTGCCGCATGTGTTGGATTGGCTACGTGAAAATCCTGTTGACGTGCTTTGTTTGCAAGAAACCAAGCAGGAAGATGTTAAATTTCCCTACGCCGACTTCGCCGCAGCCGGCTATAACGCCATTCACAGTGGGCAGAAAACATACAATGGCGTGGCCATTTTAAGTCGACATACATTCACTCAAATTCAATATGGCATTGTACATTTTGAAGATGAACAAAAGCGAGTGATTAGCGCGACCGTGAATGGTTTACGCATTATTTGTGCTTATATCCCGAATGGGCAAGTTGTAGATTCTGAAAAATATCATTATAAGATGCGCTGGCTTAAAGCGCTTACCACTTGGTTAAAAGATGAACTGCAAACACACCCTAATTTAATGCTGCTCGGCGATTATAATATTGCGCCAGAAGACCGCGATTGCCATGATCCTACGGCATGGATAGGTCAAATTTTAGTCAGCGTCCCAGAGCGTGAAGCATTTCAAAAACTTATTCAGTTGGGTCTGCATGATAGCTTTCGATTGTTTGAACAAGATGCTGGGCACTTTAGCTGGTGGGATTATCGCATGGCAGGGTTTAGGCGCAACTTAGGCATGCGCATTGATCATATACTGGTTAGCAATTCACTTAAACCTGCTTGTAAAACATGCGTCATAGACAAAACGCCACGCAAACTCGAGCGTCCTAGTGACCATACCCCCGTGATTTTAGAACTCCTCACTTAAAATGAATGCCCATGTCACTTAACGAGAAATCGATCCACACGATTAACGAATACTTTGCTGAACTGGCACAAGGTGCAGTGAATATTGCCTATGGCGAGCGTGATGATGAAACAACGTTTGAGGAGTTTATGCAGAATTTAACGCATTACTTACACTTGCTTTCAAGCGAGCATGTCGCTACGGAAATACTCGCAATGTCGTCCAGTAAAATACAGAATTTCAACGGTGGTAGTGGCATCACCATTGAAGACGTGCAAGCGCTGATAACGCA
>JBQTJZ010000117.1:0-5198 GCA_052386615.1 Methylophilaceae bacterium | reverse complement strand
GTATAACTTGATGTCATTAAAAACCTAATCTTTACGTAAAAATAATAAAAGCAGCTTTGGAAGAGCTAAGCTGCATTTGCTATAATTATACTTAACTCAAGTGATAATTTTTGAAAAATATTTGGGTGCATCTTATCCACAAGATCGATGCTTCTTAAATCCTCTACCATAGGAAAATCTGCATGAAAATAGCAATGATAGGCTTAGGCAAAATGGGTGGCAATATGGCTGCTCGCTTACTCCGCCATAAAATTGAAGTCGTTGGTTTTGATTTCAAATCCGAATTCGTTACCAATCTGGTTGAAAAAGAAGGTTTAATCGCCGCCGCTTCGGTACAAGATGCGGTGAACAAATTAGAAGGCCAAAAAATTATCTGGATGATGTTACCTGCTGGCGATATTACCGAAAAACAAATCAAAGATTTAATTCCAATGCTAGCCAAAGGTGACATCATCGTAGATGGTGGCAACTCCAACTATAAGCACAGCCAGCGCCGTGGCGCCATGTTAGCTGAGCATGGTATTGGCTTTATGGATTCCGGCACCTCTGGCGGTGTTTGGGGCTTAGATAATGGCTATTGTTTGATGGTAGGTGCAAGCAAAGAAGTCGCCGAAGCGGTTAGTCCTGCGTTAAAAGCACTCGCTCCCGCACCGCACCGTGGTTGGGCTCATGTAGGCCCTGTGGGTTCAGGGCATTTTACCAAAATGATTCATAACGGCATTGAATACGGCATGATGCAAGCGATGGCAGAAGGTTTGGATTTGATTAAAGGAAAACAGGAATTTAACCTAGATTTAGCACAAATCACCGAACTATGGCGCCATGGCTCTGTGGTGCGTAGCTGGTTGCTGGATTTAACCGCAGAATCGCTTAAAACGGATCAGACACTGGATGGTGTTGCACCTTATGTCGCAGACTCTGGCGAAGGACGCTGGACAGTGGTAGAAGCCGTTGAACAAGGGGTTGCCGCACCGGTATTGACGCTGGCATTGCAGATGCGCTTTGCATCGCAGGAAGATGACGGTTATAGCTACAAACTGCTTTCCATGATGCGCAATGCCTTCGGTGGGCACGCAGTGAAATCATCTAAATAGTATTTAATTAAGGTAAATAATGACTAAAAAGATCGACCCATGTACTTTGGTATTATTTGGCGCCAGTGGCAACTTGTCTCGCGTTAAACTAATGCCAGGTTTATTTCGCTTGGACAGCTTGGGGCGCTTGCCTGATAACATGAAAATATTATCGATAGGCCGTCAAGAAGTGGCGCGGGAAGTGTGGCAGGCCGATATCAAAGGTATGCTAGACGCAAAATTCAAAAAAGGCTACGACCAAAAGGTGTTTGAGCGTTTTATTGGACGTAATTTTTATCATGCTAATCCACCCACTGATCCAGATGCTTTCAAAAAAATGAAGGTCATATTGGCTAACGAAAAGATATTCCCGCAGAACTTAGCTTATTTTTTATCGGTACGCCCAGTAGATTTCGCTCCTGTGGTTGAACAACTGGCGGGGGTGGGTTTGACACAAGAGGATCAATACTGGCGTCGTGTGGTTATTGAGAAACCGTTTGGTACCGATTTACCGAGTGCAAAAAAGCTGCAAGGCGCAATCGCCAAACATTTAAAAGAAAGTCAGATTTACCGTATTGATCATTACCTTGGAAAATCTGCCCTGCAGAATATCCTGCTGCAACGTTTCACCAATACGTTGCTGGAACCGGTTTGGAATAATCAATACATTGACCATGTGCAAATCACCAATACCGAGATGCTGGGAGTAGGCGAACGTACCCAGTTCTATGATAGCACCGGTGCGTTAAGAGATATGATCCAAAGTCATCTCTTACAAACCATGGCTTTAACCGCCATGGAAATGCCAAAAGATTTAACTCCAGATGGCGTACGTGCCGCCAAAATCAAAGTGCTAGAGCAAATCCGGCCTATTCCAGTAAGCAACTTAAATAGCTATGCTTTCCGTGCCCAATATGCCGCCGGTGAAGTGAATGGAGAAAAAGTATCGGGGTATCTGGAAGAGTTAGGGGATAATAACAGCGTAGTAGAAACCTATGCTGCTCTCAAACTGTTTATTGATAATCCCCGCTGGCAAGGCGTGCCGTTTTATATTCGTACCGCCAAACGCTTGCATGAGGCTGATACACGAATTTCTATTCGTTTCAAAAAAGCGCCCCTACAAATTAATGCGCAAGATCAAAACTGGCTGATTTTAGGCATTCAACCACGCGAATGTATCAAAATAGAATTGCAATCCAAGATTCCAGGATTAGATATCAATACACGTACTATTCAATTAGATGCGGCGAATCGCCATGACAGCGATGAGTCCGTTGACGCTTATGAGGCATTATTACTCAACCTGATGGAAGGCGATAATTCTCAATACTTACATATCAGCGAGGTAGAGGCGCAGTGGCGTTTGGTCGACCCAGTGGTAAACGCTTGGGCGGCAGATAAAACCCCGGCACCCCAATATCCTGCTGGTAACCGTGACCCAGAAGCGTCTAAGGTGATTTTTGAAAATGAAGATCAATTCTGGCGTTACAGTATTGAACTGGGTGGTGATGCGCACTAAAAGTCCCATTAAAATAATTGCAAATAAAGCTTCATTTGTTGCTATTATTTGCGTTTTGTAAAAGCGGAGTAAATGCTCCGCTTTTTTATCCCCCTTGTAGGTAACAGAATGAGCATTAAATCGGATAAATGGATACGTAAAATGGCTGAACAACACGGCATGATTGAGCCGTTTGAGCCGGGACAAGTGAAGCAGCAGGATGGACAACGCCTCGTATCCTATGGCACCTCCAGCTATGGTTATGATATTCGTTGCTCGAAAGAATTTAAGCTGTTTACCAATCTCAACAGCACCATCGTTGATCCAAAGAATTTCGACCCCAACTCGTTTGTAGAGGTTAATGCAGATTACTGCATCATTCCGCCCAATTCTTTTGCTCTGGCACGCACTGTAGAATATTTTCGCATCCCGCGCAATGTGCTGACGATTTGCTTGGGCAAAAGCACCTATGCGCGTTGCGGCATTATCGTCAATGTGACTCCATTTGAACCAGAATGGGAAGGCTACGTCACCCTAGAGTTCAGCAATACCACACCGCTACCCGCTAAAATTTATGCCAATGAAGGTTGCGCGCAAGTGTTATTCTTTGAAGCAGATGAAGATGACGTATGCGAAATCAGCTATAAAGACCGTGGTGGTAAATATCAGGGACAGGTGGGGGTAACCCTGCCTAAAATTTAAGGGTTAGCATGAAATTCAAATTCCCCATTGTCATCATTGACGAAGATTTTCGTACCGACAATTCGTCTGGATTGGGCATTCGCGTGCTCGCTCAAGCAATTGAAGACGAAGGCTTTGAAGTATTAGGCGTCACCAGCTATGGCGATTTAACTTCGTTTGCGCAACAACAAAGCCGTGCCTCAGCGTTCATCCTATCCATTGACGATGAAGAGATTGTCGAAGAAAAGCCCGAAGCCATTGAACAGTTACGTAACTTTGTCAAAGAAATTCGTTATCGTAACGAAGAAATTCCTATTTTCTTGCATGGGGAAACACGCACTTCACGCCACATCCCTAATGATGTATTGCGTGAATTACATGGCTTTATTCACATGAATGAAGACACGCCAGAATTTGTGGCACGGCTAATTATTCGCGAAGCGAAAACTTATTTAGAAAGTTTGCCGCCGCCATTTTTCAAGGCACTTACCCATTACGCAGCCGACGGCTCCTATTCGTGGCATTGCCCTGGCCATTCTGGCGGAGTCGCTTTCCTCAAATCCCCCGTAGGTCAAATGTTCCACCAGTTTTTTGGCGAAAACATGCTGCGCGCGGATGTATGTAACGCAGTGGATGAGCTTGGTCAACTGCTGGATCATACCGGCCCCATTGCCGCATCAGAGCGCAATGCGGCACGCATTTACAATTGCGATCATTTGTACTTTGTCACCAATGGTACCTCTACCAGCAATAAAATTGTGTGGAACAGTACAGTCGCGCCGGGCGATATTGTAGTGGTAGATCGCAACTGCCATAAATCGGTGTTGCATTCCATCATAATGACAGGTGCCATACCGGTTTTTTTAATGCCCACTCGTAACCATTTTGGCATTATCGGTCCGATTCCTAATAGTGAATTCACTTGGAAGAATATTCAGCAGAAAATTGCCAAAAATCCATTTGCGACCGATAAAAATGCCAAACCACGCGTATTAACCATTACGCAATCTACTTATGATGGGGTGTTGTATAACGTAGAAGAAATTAAAGAAATGCTGGATGGAAAAATTGACACCCTGCATTTTGATGAAGCCTGGTTGCCACACGCCACCTTCCACGATTTTTATGGGGATTATCACGCCATCGGTGCCGAGCGCCCACGCTGTAAAGACAGTATGGTGTTCTCAACACAATCTACACATAAACTATTAGCCGGCTTAAGCCAAGCCAGCCAAATTTTAGTACAAGATGCCATCAACCATCAGTTAGACCGTAATGTGTTTAATGAATCTTATTTGATGCATATGTCGACCAGCCCGCAGTATTCGATTGTGGCTAGCTGTGACGTAGCTGCCGCCATGATGGAGGCGCCTGGTGGCACTGTGCTCGTGGAAGAATCGATCATGGAAGCACTCGATTTCCGCCGCGCGATGCGTAAAGTTGACGAAGAATGGGGCGCAGACTGGTGGTTTAAAGTATGGGGTCCAGATGACTTATCTGAAGAAGGTATTGAAGAGCGTGATGCCTGGATACTGAAAGCCAATGAGGCATGGCATGACTTTGGCGATTTGGCAGAAGGGTTTAATATGCTTGATCCCATTAAAGCCACCATTATCACGCCAGGTCTAGATATTCATGGCGATTTCTCGGATAAGTTTGGCATTCCTGCTGCTATTGTCACTAAATACTTAGCTGAACATGGCGTGATTGTTGAAAAAACTGGCTTGTACTCTTTCTTTATCATGTTTACCATCGGCATCACCAAAGGCCGCTGGAACACTATGGTGGCAGCACTCCAGCAGTTCAAAGATGACTATGACAAGAATCAGCCTTTGTGGAAAGTGCTACCAGAGTTTGTGCAAAAGCAACCACGTTATGAGCGCATCGGTTTGCGTGATTTATGTACCCAAATTCATGATGTGTATAAATCCAATGACGTCGCACGC
>JBQTJZ010000116.1:0-1895 GCA_052386615.1 Methylophilaceae bacterium | reverse complement strand
TTGAAACCACTCCAGAAGTTGACGATGCACCAGTGGTTAAATTTTTGCAGAAGATGTTGCTGGATGCCATTAACATGGGTGCGTCTGATTTGCATTTTGAGCCCTATGAGAAATTCTATCGCATCCGCTATCGGATTGATGGTGAACTACGCGATATTGCCCAACCTCCTTTGGCAATTAAAGACAAACTCGCTTCTCGTATCAAGGTAATTTCGAATCTCGATATCTCTGAAAAGCGCATTCCGCAAGATGGTCGAATGAAATTGGTGCTTTCTAAAACGCGCACCATTGATTTTCGTGTAAGCACCTTACCGCTGATTCATGGCGAAAAAATCGTGATGCGTATTTTAGATCCCACTAGCGCCACACTGGGCATCGAGGCTTTGGGCTATGAGCCCATTCAAAAAGAGCGTTTGCTAAATGCGGTCACTCGTCCCTATGGGCTGGTATTGGTGACAGGGCCTACTGGTTCTGGTAAAACCGTGTCACTTTACACTTGCCTCAATATTCTCAACAATCCAGGGGTGAATATTGCCACTGCTGAGGACCCCTGCGAGATTCCTTTAGCAGGAATCAATCAAGTCAATGTCAATGATAAGCAAGGCTTAACTTTTGCCGCCGCGCTCAAATCTTTCTTGCGACAAGACCCTGACATCATCATGATTGGTGAGATTCGCGACCTTGAAACGGCAGATATGGCAATTAAGGCAGCCTCGACTGGGCATATGGTACTTTCAACCTTGCATACTAATGATGCCCCCTCCACGCTGACGCGCCTCCTGAAT
The DNA here is from genome assembly GCA_052386615.1 of Methylophilaceae bacterium. Taxonomy (GTDB): domain Bacteria; phylum Pseudomonadota; class Gammaproteobacteria; order Burkholderiales; family Methylophilaceae; genus JBQTJZ01. Next base: position 1,110 of record JBQTJZ010000116.1, on the reverse strand, counting down.
ATGGGAGTAGCTCCTTTTAATATTGCCTCTGCGGTATCCCTGATTACTGCACAACGTTTAGCGCGCAGATTGTGTAAAAACTGCAAAGTGCCCATTGATGTGCCAAAGGAAGCGTTATTGAGCGTTGGTTTTATTGAGGAAGACTTCAAGCAAGAGTTTCAAATTTATGGCCCCAAAGAAGGGGGCTGCGAACTATGTAATGGCGGCTACAAAGGTCGCGTGGGGATTTACCAGGTGATGCCGGTTAGCGACGCTATTAGTCGCATCATCATGTCGAACGGTAATGCCATCGACATTGCCGATCAGGCTAGAGTAGAGGGCGTCAACGATTTAAGACGTTCTGGGATACTTAAGGTGATACAAGGCTTAACCTCGATTGCGGAAGTAGAAACGTGTACTAATGAATAGCTACTCATTAAAATTCTTGACAATTTGCATGATCAATTAAGGATGCAACATGGCAGCAACTGTAAGCAAACAAATTACCTACGCTTGGGAAGGTAAAGACAAAAAAGGTAAGGTAATCAAAGGCGAGATGCGCGCTGCGGGAGAATCATTTGTTAACGCAACACTCAGGCGACAGGGCATTACCGTTACCAAGGTCAAGAAACAGAGTGGCTTTGCTAAAAGAGGAAAAATAACTGATAAAGACATTACTTTGTTCACTCGGCAATTAGCTACCATGATGAAAGCTGGCGTCCCTTTACTGCAAGCCTTTGATATTGTTGGTAAAGGGCATAGTAATCCTGCGGTTGCCAAATTATTAGGCGATATTAAAGCCGATGTAGAAACAGGAAGTAGCCTAAGTGCATCCTTCCGCAAATATCCGCTTTATTTTGATAATCTATTCTGTAACTTAGTGGGTGCTGGCGAACAAGCAGGTATTTTGGATTCTCTGCTCGACCGATTAGCGACCTATAAAGAAAAAATTCAGGCGATTAAAAGCAAAATTAAAACTGCCTTAATGTACCCAATTTCTATTCTTGTGGTTGCTTTCGTCATCACTGCGGTAATTATGATTTTTGTGGTTCCCGCATTCAAGGAATTGTTCAGCAGTTTCGGCGCAGATTTACCTGCACCAACCTTGTTTGTGATGGGGTTATCCGAAAT
>JBQTJZ010000115.1:0-5409 GCA_052386615.1 Methylophilaceae bacterium | reverse complement strand
TCGACGTGCTTTTATAAAAGTTGCTGGCACCGGCCTGATTGCGGGAGCTGCAGCATTTGGTTTAAAAGCAAAAGCGGGCCAAATTGTGGGGGGTGAGACCAAAGGCGCAGGGGTGTTACTTGGCCGTGCAAACACACCGGCTGAGGTAGCAGATAAAAAATCAGGCATTTACAACCCGCGCCAAAAAATCAATGGGTACATTAAAACAGGTTATGGTAATGATTTAAAACCCACCAAATATCAGAGTGTGACCACCTATAACAACTATTACGAGTTTGGCACGGGCAAAGAAGACCCAGCAAGAGAGGCGTTGTTATTCAAACCAAGGCCATGGACAATCCGTATTGAGGGCGAAATCAAAAAAGAAAAAACCATCAGCATCGAGGATTTGATGAAACTCGCTACGTTAGAAGAACGTATTTACCGTATGCGATGTGTAGAGGGGTGGTCCATGGTAATCCCTTGGGTTGGGCTACCACTGGCAAGCTTGGTTAAATGGGCAGAGCCAACGGCTAATGCCAAATATGTCGAATTTATCACGGCAAATGATCCAAAAACAATGCCAGGTGTGCGTTCACCAATATTAGATTGGCCCTATATAGAAGGTTTACGTATGGATGAAGCGACGAACCCATTGACAATATTAGCGGTAGGCTTGTATGGTGAGTTGCTGCCTAACCAAAACGGTGCGCCGGTGAGATTAGTTACCCCTTGGAAATATGGTTTTAAGGGGGCAAAATCGATTGTAAAAATTCGTTTTGTAGAGAAAATGCCGTTAACCACTTGGGTGAAGGCAGGCCCGAGTGAGTATGGATTTTACGCCAATGTGAACCCAGAAGTAGATCATCCGCGCTGGACACAATCGTCCGAAAGGCCCATCGGCAATGGCTTGTTTGCGAGTCGTATTAAAACGTTAATGTTTAATGGCTATAGCGAACAAGTCGGCCAAATGTACGCAGGTATGGATTTGGCAAAGCACTTTTAAAGCTCATTACCTGATGAAAAAGCAATCGATTATTTACATCAAAGCCGCTATTTGCCTACTGGCTTTGTTGCCGCTGGTGCGGTTAATCTGGTTAGGGGTAAATGATAATCTTGGAGCAAATCCTATCGAGTTTATAGAGCGCTCTACTGGCACTTGGGGGCTAGTATTTCTGCTAATCACACTAAGCATTACGCCTATTCGGCTACTCACAGGGCACGTGTGGCAGGTACAATTAAGACGCATGCTGGGGCTCTGGATGTTTTTTTATGCCTGCTTGCATATTACAACCTATGTTTGGCTAGATTATTCGTTTGTATGGCAAGACATTATTAAGGACATCATTAAGCATCCTTATGTGATTGTAGGTTTTTCAGCTTTCGTGCTCACCGTGCCACTCGCTATTACTTCAAATAATGCGATGATGCGGCGTTTAAAAACGAATTGGAAAAAACTCCATCTGTTGGTATATCTGGTGGCTATTTTAGCGGTGCTACATTTTTGGTGGCTGGTCAAAAAAGATGTAACCGAGCCATTTTACTATGCCTTTGTACTGGCATGCTTATTCGGCATTAGGCTTTACTATAAATACTTTGCTAAGCCTGCCAATGTGAGACCCAATTTAGCAACAAAACTGAGTACAGAATAAATTCAAACCCAAAGGAGAATCCAATGACACTACCAAAAACGGCTTGCAGTCTTTATGAGTTTATAGTGAGCAAGCTCAATATTATTAATAACTGGTTACCACAATTAGCGCTACGTTTAATTTTGGCGTGGGAGTTTGGTGAAGCTGGGTTCGAAAAATTACACGGTACTAATTGGTTTGCCGATTTAAGCTTTCCTTTTCCCTTTAGTTTATTGCCACCAGATATTAGCTGGGGTATGGCGACGTTTTTTGAAATCGTCGGTGCTTTTGCATTGGCATTGGGCATTGCAACACGCTTCTTCTCACTGTCACTGATTATTCTAACGATTGTTGCGATTGCTGCTGTACATTGGCCAGAACAATGGAACACCTTGTCCGAGTTATTCACTGGCTATCGCATCAGCGATAAAGAGGGTGATGGTTTTGGTAATTACAAATTACCTTTATTATTCTTGGTCATGTTGCTACCATTGTTATTTGGCGGTGCAGGCAGGCTAAGTTTTGACTACTGGTTCAAGACCAAAAAATAATTATTGCGCATAGCTATCGTCTAAAGCTCATCCCTTGGTGCATCCTCGTTAAGTTGGGATGCACGTTTTTTTAGTACGACGATGAGCGCAATGCCGCCAATCAATAGCATTAAAAATGGACCAAACCATAACAAGGCGGTGGTCGCATTGACGGGAGGGCGATAACGCACAAAATCGCCGTATCTAGCGACAAGGTAGGACACTACCTCCTCATCTGTTTTACCTTTCTGCATCAATGTGCGGATTTCATTGCGTAAATCTGTGGCAAGAGCAGCGTCAGAGTCGGCTAGGGTGCTGTTTTGGCAGACAAGACAGCGTAATTCGGTAGAAAGCGCCTTTAAGCGTGCTTCAATCTGCGGGTTTTCTTCTGTCTGCGTTGCGGCAATTAGGCTGATACTGGCACTGCATAGAAAAAAACAAAATAGCCAAGACAGGTAAACTTTAGCTACTTTTCTCATGACTCTAATTCCTTGAGTAACGGCAGGATGGTATTTTTTAACGCATCTGGAGTGATTGGGCCAATTTGCTTATAACGAATAATGCCGAGCTTATCGATAATGTAAGTTTCCGGTACACCATATACGCCATAATCAATGCCAATTTTTCCACTTTCGTCCGTAGCATTAACAAGGTAAGGATCGCCCATTTGCTTAAGCACTGCTTGAGCCTCAGCTTCGGTGTCTTTGTACGCAAGCCCATATAAAGGCAAGCCGTGTTGTCTCATTTCTACTAGTAAAGGATGTTCTTCGCGGCAAGCGGCACACCAAGATGCCCATACATTCAACAGCCAAACATTGCCTTTCATGTCTGCCGTGGAGAAAGATTGACTCGTGTTACCAAGTACTGCAGTAGTAAACGCAGGGGCGGGTTTGCCGACCAAAGGAGAGGGGACTTCGCGCGGATCTAAAAACAGTCCTTTAGCCAAAAAACCGACTACAATAAGAAAAAGAACCAGTGGCAATATCCATCTTAATTTCATGCAGTGATTTCCTCAGTAGCTAACTTTTTGTGATCCATGCGATAACGTTTGTCTATTAAAGCTAACAGCCCTCCCAAAGCCATTAATAATGCACCGACCCATATCCAGTGGACAAATGGTTTGATATAAATGCGCACACTCCACCCACCTTGAGTCAACTCTTCACCGAGCGACACGTAAATATCGCGCGTAATGCCGGCAGAAACCGAGGCCTCCGTCATAATCGCGCCTTGTACCGGGTATAAGCGTTTTTCGGGGGTTAAAATGGCAATTTCTTTACCTTGTTTGCTCACATAAAATATACCCTGCTTAGCTACATAATTAGGGCCTTTAATCGGTTGTGTGCCTTCAAATCGGAAGTCAAGACCGTGAATATTTTTTGTTTCCCCTATTTGCATACTTAAATCACGTTCTGATTCATAGCCCTTTACCATGGTGACGCCAATAATAAATACTGCTAATCCAAAGTGGGCTAACAGCATGCCGTAGAAAGCCGGAGTTATTTTTTTCAGTTTGTCGCCCAAAGGCTCATACTGAGTCGTCTGCAAGCGTATACGCAAGGCAACCATCACTGAGCTCATTACCCAAAACGCCATCAGCAGACCAACAATAATCATAGGGGTTAGCTTGCCCATAATATTAGGAACTAATAGGGCACTGATAACGCTAATCACCAGCGCCCAGCGTAGGCGGATTGCTAGCTCGGGTAAAGTGGTTTTTTTCCAGCGCGCGATAGGGCCAATACCCATTAAAAATATGCCAGGTACCATAATAGCCACAAAAACAGCATCAAAATAAGGAGGCCCAACAGAAATTTTCCCCATTCCCATGGCGTCAATCAATAATGGATAGAGCGTACCTAATAGCACCGAACCAGTTGCGGCAATCAACACCACATTGTTGGCCAGCAATAAAGACTCTCGTGAAACTAAATCAAACTTTTCGCCTAGGCCAACGCTAGGCGCACGCAGAGCAAATAAAATCAAAGCGCCACCAATCACCACCACTAAAAAAAGCAAAATAAATAATCCGCGGCTTGGATCTGTGGCGAAGGCATGTACCGAGGTCAACACCCCGGAACGTACCAGAAATGTGCCAAGCAAACTTAAGGAAAATGCACAAATAGCAAGCAACACTGTCCATGCTTTAAACGCATCACGTTTTTCAGTAACAGCAAGTGAGTGCATTAATGCAGTACCTACTAGCCAAGGCATGAACGAAGCATTTTCAACCGCATCCCAAAACCACCAACCGCCCCAGCCAAGTTCATAATAGGCCCAGCGACTCCCTAGTGCAATGCCCAAGGTAAGGAATATCCAAGCGGCGGTGGTCCATGGACGTGTCCAGCGCGCCCATGTCACATCCAATCTGCCATCGAGCAGTGCAGCAATGGCAAATGCAAATGCAACAGAGAATCCTACGTAGCCCATATAGAGCAAAGGTGGATGAAATACCATGCCAGGATCTTGTAGCAAGGGGTTAAGGTCTCGCCCGTCCAATGCGGCCGGAATAAGGCGTTCAAACGGGTTTGAAGTAAACAGGATAAACATAAGCAACCCTATGCTGACTAAGCCCATGACTGCAATCAGCGTACTACGAAAGCGCAATGGTAGCGCTTTTGCAAAGAAGGTCACAGCGATGGTCCAAACCGCTAAAATAGTTACCCAAAACAACATGGACCCTTCATGACCACCCCATATCGCGGCCAAACGATAGGCAAGTGGTAAATTAGAATTGGAGGTGGAAGCCACATACAGCACCGAAAAATCATTAGCATAGAATGCGTAGTCCAAACACAAAAAGGACAAGATGATGAGTGCTGAGCTTAGGCGGGCGGCGGGCGTGGCTAGACTCAGTAGCAACTGATGATTTTTAGCTAACCCAGCCAGTGGTAGGGTCCCTTGCGCTATGGCAAACAGAAATGCCAAAATAAGTGAAAAATGACCAATTTCAGGAATCATTACTTGGCTCCCGGCGCGTAAGCATTATTTGCCTTAGCCCTTTCCAGCGCCTCTGCAGCTTCAGGGGGCATGTAATTTTCATCATGTTTGGCAAGCACTTGATCAGCTTCAAACAAACCTTCTTTAGTCATGCTTCCTTGGGCAACCACGCCTTTACCTTCCTTGAACAGGTCTGGCAAAATTCCTGTATAAGTGACTTGCATGCTTTTAGCAGTATCCGTTACTTTAAATTTAACTTGTGTGCCATTACGTATCAGACTACCAGTTTCTACCAAACCACCTATACGAAAATAGCCTTCTTTAGGCGC
>JBQTJZ010000114.1:0-4145 GCA_052386615.1 Methylophilaceae bacterium | reverse complement strand
GACTTAAACCGCTCATCCATCTCTCCGCATGTGCGTTTTCTTGCAGTAACACTGGAGGCGGATTATAGCTGATGTCACATAGATGACAAAATAAAAGGCTTGCGAATAGACCGCTTGGTCAACTTTTAAGTAGATAAGTGTTGATTTCGCCTTTACCTTTAATTTGTACTAAGCCACGTGCCTCAAGCTGATGATCGTTTTGGATAAGCTTGTAAGTAGCTTCGCTTACTTGAATACTGCCTGGTAATGCTGTTTGCTCCATACGACTCGCCATATTGACTGGATCTCCCCATAAATCATAGGCGAATTTTGAAGTGCCAATAACCCCTGCCACCACCGCACCACTGCTAATCCCCACCCGCATTTCTAAACTATTTCCTGTTTGTGCATTAAACATGGTCAATGCTTGCTGCATTTCCAGCGCAAGATTAGCAATCACATTGGCATGACCTTCCAAGTCCATTGGCGCACCACCTACTACCATATAGCCATCACCAATCGTTTTAATTTTTTCTAACCCATGCTGTGCCGCCAATAAATCAAATCGCGAAAATAACTGACTGAGTAACTCCACCAATTCAGCTGGCGGCATAGAGGCTGTCAGTTTGGTAAAGCCGACAATGTCAGCAAATAAAACCGTTACTGATTCGTGACTATCGGCAATTCGCATGTCATTATCTTTTAGTCGCTCAGCGATAGATTTTGGCAGAATATTGAGCAGCAGTTTTTCCGAGCGCGCCTGCTCTAAACTTAGCTCCTGCAAAGTACGTTCTTTTTGGCTTTGAAAATAACGCATCACCGCATACAAAATACATGAGGTTCCCATGATATTCATCAAGAAAAATGTATCTTTGATATGCTTAGGGATAGGTAGCGAATTGCCCGCAAACTGGTCGTTTAGTTTCCACGAAATAATAGCCAGTAGCGCAAACAGAATAAACCACGAGGTCGATTGACGTGTGCCCAAAATCATTAACGCGCCGATGGGACAAAGTATTGCCCAAATGGCAATACCACTTGATGCCTCGTAACCACCAATAGCCCACTGCATAAAAAAAGGCATCACCAGCAACATCACGAGTTGCGTAAAAGTAATGTACTCAAATTTTTTAGATCGATAAAAAACCAACAAACTAACGTAAGAAACAATAATGTACAGATACGGCACTAATGCCATCAAGGCGTAGCCTTCGCCTAACCCAGAAAGCGTGAATATCCAGAAAATGCAGACTAGGCTCTCAGCGAACACCAAAAGCGTGAGAATGGCCTTGCCTAAAGTATCATCTGTGGGACGGCTAATATTCTGCCAAAATTCCCGCGTGGTAATCTTAAAAGTTGATGACGAATTGGCCATGAATGAACGTATTTCTGCCTAGAAAAATGATTAAATTTTTAATGTCACAAAACTATAGCTGATGCAATAAATCTTGGCTATGGTTTGCTAAAAAATGTAGTATTAAATCACGTTTTACACTTGCTTTGTAGCGTGCTAAGTATTAATGTAACAAATGATATTTTTCACAATGTAATATGCATTAATATTAAGCAAAAGCGAGCAATTCATTGCGCGTGGTAGCGTATGAATCATATTCATGTTCATGGCGTAAGCCAGTATCGCTAACTATTAAATTAATTTGAGTGAGGAGCATAGTATGGGTTTGGAAACACTAAGTGGTCTTGGCGTAAAACATCCGTTTAAAGCCAAGTATGATAATTATATTGGCGGCAAATGGGTTGCGCCAGTAGAGGGAAAATATTTCGACAACGTGAGCCCAGTGACCGGTAAAGTATTCTGTCAGGCCGCACGCTCCACAGAAAAAGACATCAATCTAGCAATTGATGCTGCACATGCCGCCAAAGAAGCTTGGGGCAAAACTTCTTACACACACCGTGCTAATATTTTAAATAAAATTGCCGATGCAATTGAAGCTAACTTGGAAGCCATTGCTACTGCTGAAACAATTGATAACGGTAAACCAATCCGCGAAACTACTTACGTTGATATTCCACTAACTATCTATCACTTACGCTATTTAGATGGGGCAATTCGCGCGCAAGAAGGTTCTATTTGCGAAATCGACGAAACAACAGTGGCGTATCATTACCATGAACCGCTTGGCGTAGTTGGGCAAATCATTCCTTGGAACTTCCCCATTTTGATGGCGGCCTGGAAACTGGCTCCTGCAATCTCTGCTGGTAATTGCGTTGTACTAAAACCTTCCGAACAAACCCCTGCATCCATCATGGTGGTAATGGAATTCATTGCACACTTGCTACCTGCTGGCGTACTCAATATCGTAAACGGTTTTGGTCTAGAAGCTGGCAAACCACTCGCCAGCTCAACCCGCATTGCAAAAATCGCCTTTACTGGTGAGACTTCAACTGGTCGTTTAATCGGCGGCTACGCAGCGCAAAACTTAATCCCTGCAACGCTAGAATTAGGCGGAAAATCACCGAATATCTTCTTCGCTGACGTCATGGATAAAGACGATGCCTACCTTGATAAGGCGCTGGAAGGCTTTGCGCTTTACTTGGTGAACCAAGGTGAAGTATGTACTTGCCCATCACGCGTACTCATTCAAGAATCTATCTACGAGAAATTTATTGAAAAAGCCATTGCGCGCACCAAAGCCGCGAAGCAATTAAGTCCACTCGACATGAACTCGATGGTTGGCGCGCAAGCTTCACAAGAACAAGTAGAAAAAATCTTAAGCTATATTAAAATTGGTCAAGATGAAGGCGCAGAACTGTTGCTAGGAGGGTCACGTCCGAATATGTCGGGTGACTTAAAAGATGGTTTTTATATTTCACCTACCATCTTCAAAGGCCACAACAAAATGCGTATTTTCCAAGAAGAAATTTTTGGTCCAGTCGTGTCAGTAACAACCTTTAAGGATGAAGCTGAGGCACTGGCAATTGCCAATGACACTCTTTACGGCTTGGGTGCAGGGGTTTGGTCACGCAACGGCAATCTTGCTTACCGCATGGGCAAAGGCATTCAGGCAGGCCGTGTATGGACTAACTGCTATCACCTCTATCCTGCGCACGCCGCTTTTGGTGGTTACAAACAATCTGGTATTGGACGCGAAAATCACAAAATGATGCTCGACCACTACCAACAAACTAAAAATCTATTAGTAAGTTATAGCGAAAACAAATTAGGTTTCTTTTAATTGTTAACCGCTTGGTAGACGTAATGGGGCGGGGTTAATCCTCGCCCTTGTTATTTAAGGAGACTAAATGATGGATGACATTAAAGCTGAAACTAAAATTACCCGTATTGTAAGTACTGAGGCGGCAAATCAGCTGATTGACCAACTCAGTGCAAAATATGGCGAGCTCATGTTCCATCAATCAGGTGGTTGTTGCGATGGTAGTTCACCCATGTGTTTCGGCAAAGGTGAATTTCAACTGGGTGCATGTGATGTACAAATCGGAGAGGTCCACGGCGTTGGATTTTATATGTCTAAAAGCCAATTTGCCTATTGGGAACACACCCATTTAACACTGGATGTCGTAGATGGCATGGGTGGACAGTTCTCGTATGATAACGGCACTGGAAAACGCTTTCATATTCGCTCAAGACTTTATTCTGACGAGGAATGGGCATACCTAGAAAAAAACCCAGTGAAACACTGCGGTTAAGTGTGTTATTACTGTAAAATACGTCCGGCGGGCCTCCCCGCATTGTAAAGTAGCCAATCTGGTCAGGTGCGGAAGCAAGCAGCCACAACTACCAAGCAAGTGCCGGGGATAAGGCTCGCCTTTTCTTTTGCTATCAATGTTATCGATTAGTGTTTTTCAGCTAAAATAACAGCATGAGTTATCAAGTGCTCGCGCGTAAATGGCGTCCAAAATCGTTCGAAACCTTAGTCGGACAACCACACGTTGTGCGTGCACTTACTAATGCACTGGAACAGCAACGCTTGCATCATGCTTATTTATTCACAGGAACACGCGGTGTGGGGAAAACCACGCTGGCCCGTATCTTAGCAAAATCGCTCAACTGCGAAACAGGGATTACTGCCAAGCCTTGCGGTAAATGCAATGCCTGTACTTCAATTGATGCCGGTCGTTATATAGATTATATCGAGATGGATGCCGCTTCTAATCGCGGCATTGCTGACATGACCGCCTTGCTTGAA
>JBQTJZ010000113.1:0-7597 GCA_052386615.1 Methylophilaceae bacterium | reverse complement strand
TGAAATACCGCCCTTTTGACACAACATGTTGTGTCAAGGGTAGAAATTTATGCCTTTATTTTGTGTGCGTCAACTTATTTTTCATGTCCATTTTTGCACTATTTTTGGGCATTTTTAAGGTGGTTTTAAGCCAATATTAGCATTCAGCCTTGGTAAGTTATCACTGACTTTTATAAACCGTATAAAAAATATTTTTTAGCTCAAACCATATGGTCTGCATTGCACCAAAAATTAGCACTGCTAGCAAACTAGCAATTTATGAGAAAATACGATATGCCCCGATTTTTATATACCACCTTGCTTTATTTGGCACTGCCTTTTGTGCCAGTCAAATTGCTTTGGCGTGGTATTAAACAGCCAGAATATTTACAGCATTGGGGAGAGCGTGTTGGATTTTATTCACTAGCGCCAGCAAAACCGGTGATATGGCTGCATTGTGTTTCCGTAGGAGAAACGCGCGCTGCGCTACCTTTGGTTAATGCTCTCAAAGATGAATATCCCGAATATCAAATCTTACTCACACATACCACGCCCACCGGACGTGCAACCAGTGAGCAGTTGTTTGGTAATAGCGTAAAACGCGTATATTTACCTTACGATGTCCCATTTGCCGTCAACAAATTTTTAAAGCAGTTCCAACCTAAGCTTGGCTTACTGATGGAAACCGAGCTATGGTTTAACCTGATTGCTGCATGCAAACAAGCGGGCACGCCCTTGTTGTTGCTTAATGCACGACTCTCTGAGAAATCCGCCAACGGCTACGCCAAGCTTGGACAATTAGCGACTAATGGCCTATTAAGCTTATCTGCCATTGCCGCGCAAACAGAAACGGACGCCTTACGGTTACAACTATTGGGTGCTGAGGATGTGATGGTAACAGGCAACCTAAAGTTTGATGTAAAACCACCGGCAGATAGCTTAGAAAAGGGGGCGCAGCTACGTAAACTTCTCCATACGGATCGACTAATATTTTTAGCGGCAAGTACGCGAGAAGGAGAAGAAGCGCTTATTTTAGAAGCGGTAAAAGATTTGGATATTTTAACGATGATTGTACCGCGCCATCCGCAACGTTTTAATGAAGTGGAGGCGCTTATGCAAAGTTGCAACATCAATTACCTGCGCCGTAGTAGCCTAGCAAAAACAATAGATAACAATATCAAAGTTATTTTGGGTGACAGTATGGGCGAACTTTTTACTTATTACGCCGCTTGCGATTTTACGTTTGTAGGTGGTAGCTTACTAAAATTTGGTGGCCAAAATTTAATTGAGCCGGCAAGCATGGGCAAGCCCGTTTTAATAGGGAAATACACATTTAATTTTGCTGACGCTACAAAACACGCCATTAAAGCGGGCGCAGCAATTATGGTAAAGAATGCAACTGAATTACGTGAAAAAATTCACTACCTACAGCACAATGCCCCTAAACGTCAAAAGATGAGTGCTGCGGCGTTAGACTATACTCGGGTTTCTATGGGCGCCTCTGCACGTGTTATGCAACTAATTAAACAACACTTATAAATTAATGCACGCTCAAAGTATAGACTTCGAATGAGAATGAATTATCTGATGAGCTTGGAAAGGGCTTTAAATGCCTCGTGATTAGCGTCGCCCAACCATTCAAACAAGGCAGATTCCGTATTGCTTATAACACAGCCTTCTGCTCTCAACCTATTGATTGCATTAATTTTATTTTCTGAGTTGCGAGAAATAATAGCATCCTCGATCACAAATACTTGCTTACCTTGAGACAATAAATCTAATGCCGTTTGTAATACACAAATATGCGCTTCCATCCCAGTTAACAGGATTTGCGGTTTGTCACGATGCAATTGTTGATTAAATTTTGGCGCATGCCATGCAGAAAAAGCCGTTTTTACAATCGGCTTATTGTGATCTAAATATTGGGCAATTTCAGGCATGGTTTCGCCCAAGCCTTGTGGATATTGCTCGCTAACAATCACCGAAATATTGAGCAGGTTAGCCGCTTGCGTCAATATACCACAGTTTTTGGCTACCACTTGCATAACCCCCGCTGACATCACACTGCTAAGTTTGGTTTGCATATCCAAAATGACCAGTTGACTAGAAGCAGATTGTGCGAGGAAGTTAGCCATTGACTATTGCGCTACCAGTTGTTGATTAATTTCCTGCAAATCAGCCTCTGCCAATAGGCCGGAGGCAGATTTTAAGCGAATGATGTTCACCAAATATTGATAGCGCGCCTGTAACAAATCGCGTTTAGCAGAAAAAAACTGTTGCTGCGCATTCAGTACATCCACACTGGTGCGCACCCCAACTTCGTAACCTAATTTGGTAGAGTCTAGCTGGCTTTGACTACTCAACAAAGCTTGCTCCAAGGCTTTCACTTGGGCAATACTGCTACTTAAATTCAAAAAGGCGCGTTGTGTCTCTAGGTCTGTTTGACGGCGTGCAATATTCACGTCATCTTGGGCTTTTTGCTTATTCAATAAAGCTTGACGAACACGTGAACTAACCGCGCCACCCTGATACAAAGGAACTTGTAACTCTAATCCTATGGTGGTGTTATCAAGCTCATTTCCCACGCCACTTGTGCCCCCATTAATGCGATTTTTAGTATAACTGGCTACTGCGTCTAAAGTCGGCAAATGATCCGCGTTAGCACGCTCTATTTCTTGCACAGCCAAATCAAGCGTATCTTGCTGAATCTGGATATTTAAGTCATTTTGTGTGGCGATTAACTGCCAGTCTTGCATGGTCTGACTCAGCGCAACAACTTGAATATCTGTTCTTGCTGGTGCTAATTTTTCTGGGATCTTGCCTGTAATCGCCTCTATTGCACGTTTGGCAATTTGAAATTCGTTCACCGCCGCAATTTCTTGCGCCACAATCAAATCATAGCGTGCTTGGGCTTCATTCACATCGGTAATCGTGGCGGTACCTACTTCAAACGTAGCTTTAGCTTGATCGAGCTGACTTAAAATGGCCGTTTTTTGCGCGCCGATTAAATCCACTTTGTCTTGTGCAATCAGTACATCAAAATAAGCCTGTGTAGTGCGCAAAATGAGTGACTGCTGGCTTAAATGGTATTGTTTGTCCGCAAGGCCAACCTGAGTTTTAGCTTGCACTAATTGCACCGAATTCTGTTTACGAAATAGGGGTTGTCTCGCTTCTACGCCATAGTTGTAACCTTCAAAATTTTGTCTGCCTCCGTTTCTAAACGGATTAAAGCCAGAACCTAAATATTTAATGTCAGTTTGTGTGGCATTTGCGCTTGCGTTAAAGTTAACCGTTGGTCGATACAACGCTTTGCCCTGTTCAATAAGCTCCTGCGCTGCTTGATTGGTGCTTAGCGCAGAAGCAAGTGTAGGATCGTTGGCAAGCGCTTGTTGATAAATATCAACCAAAAATTGCTGCTTTGATAATGACTGGCCTTCTTCAGAAAAAACACTACCGGAAACCACTACCAGCAATAAAATAAAGTAACGCAAGAGGCCGCTTTCTTTAAAATTCAAAGGTGTTGCTTTGTGTTGCACTTTCAAGCTCGGGAATGCAAGTTTCAAATAACACATTTTCTTTAAAGCCAGTTTCAGAGATACGCTGAATTAATGTCGCTTGCATGGCAGGGGCTTGACCTAAAATAATTAACATCACGCCACCCGTTTTCAACTGTTGCCGCACTAATGGCGGCTCAACTGGAGAAGATCCTGTGAACACTATTACATCAAAAGGTTGCTTGGATGGCATGCCAGCCATGCCATCAGCCAATTCTAAAGTGATATTATGAATATTGTTTTGCGAAAGCTTATAAGCTGCGGTTGCGCTTAGTTCTGGGTTAATCTCTAGAGAAATAACCTGCTTGGCAAGATGTGCTAGCAATGCCGAAAAGTAGCCACTGCCCGTGCCAATATGTAGCACACTGTCTGTTTTTTGAATATTTAACGCCTGTAAAATTCGGCCTTCTAACTTGGGTGATAACATATTTTGACCAAAACCAAGTGGAATTTCAATATCTGCAAATGCCAAACCTTGATAGGCCTCTGGCACAAAGGTTTCGCGCGGCACTTCATTGAGCAGTTGCAGTACTATTGGATCCAACACTTCCCAAGTGCGAATTTGCTGTTCTATCATATTAAAGCGCGACCGCTCACGTTGCAGGTTAAATCTGGTTTCGCACGTATTGTAATGCGCAGTCTGGCTTGGCTTGTTTTTACTCGCTATGGTCATGTTTACCCTTTTGTTTAAACGTATTATAGCTTAAAGACTTATCTTTTTTTGTCGCACCCTGAAGAGGCCTACCCCAAATTCAAAACTCTAGTCTTTCCTTGTTAAAGCAGGTCGGCTTGGTGTCGTAGGACTCTATTAGACTCACTTAGTTTGCTTCTAAGTGGACCAAACGTAAATGTGGCTATCGAGCGGAACTAAAGAATGAGCAAGTTAAAGAAAGCCAACGAAATTGCACTGAACGCACACAAGACGAGAGACAAACGAACTGGGCAAGCTACTTTGAACCAAATTGATTTTTAGCGTTTTAATGCCAAGGATTACAAATAAAGTACTGCCGGGAAAACAGTTAACGCAAGGACAAACACTAGCCACTCCATGTTCCAACGCTCTAAATGACCAGTAAAATGTAGTGTAAGCACAACAATTGCCAGCAAATAATAAAGTGCGATAAGTACCATAAGTGACCTAAGTATAGTTGGAAGTTAAATTTAATGGTATTTATAACATTTTTTATAAAAAATATCTAAATTTTTAATCCTCTATTAATCTAAATTCTCTAATAGCAGATTGCTTTTTTAGCGGTTTTCGCGTAAATTTCAGCCATTGCTAGGGGTCTATTTTACTTTTAGGCATTTTTCTAAATAAAATAGTGAGACATACCCTTTGAACCTGATGCGGATTATGCCGCCGTAGGAAAGCGTCAATCTGCTTCCTATGTTTTTTCTTTTAGGAACGCACCATGAATGCCATCGATAAAAACATCAAATTTGTAAGCGCTGAGGCCTGCGTTGACGAAGCCACTACCAAGCCGTTTGCAAAATCGCGCAAGATTTATGTGCAAGGCTCGCGCCCGGGTATTCAAGTACCGTTTCGCGAGATTAGCCTAAGCGATACGCCATCACAATTTGGCGCAGAGAAAAACCCGCCTGTGGTTGTTTACGATACTTCTGGCCCTTACACCGACCCGAATATCAGCATTGATATTCGTAACGGATTGCCCGCACTTCGCGCAAAATGGATTGAAGAGCGTAACGACACCGAGCAGCTCGATGGCCCAAGTTCTGAGTTTGGTCATCAACGTAAAACTGATCCTGAATTGGCCGAAATGCGCTTTAACTTGCTGCGTTTACCCCGTCGTGCCAAAGTTGGCATGAACGTGAGCCAAATGCACTATGCACGCAAAGGCATAATCACGCCAGAGATGGAATACATTGCCATCCGTGAGAATCAGCGTCGCGAAAACATGAGCGAGCTACTGCAAACACAACACAAAGGCCACGATTTTGGTGCCAGCATTCCTAAAACCATCACGCCAGAATTTGTGCGCAGTGAAGTAGCCCTTGGCCGTGCGATTATTCCACTAAATATTAACCATCCTGAAATCGAGCCGATGATTATTGGCCGTAACTTTTTGGTGAAAATTAACGCCAATATTGGCAACTCTGCGCTTGGCTCTAGTATTACCGAAGAAGTTGAAAAAATGGTGTGGGGCACACGTTGGGGCGGCGATACTGTGATGGATTTATCCACTGGTAAAAACATTCACGAAACGCGCGAGTGGATTATTCGCAACTCACCAGTGCCAATGGGCACTGTGCCAATTTACCAAGCTTTGGAAAAAGTAAACGGCAAGGCCGAAGATTTAACATGGGAAATTTTCCGTGATACCTTGATTGAACAAGCAGAGCAGGGCGTGGATTACTTCACCATCCATGCTGGCGTACGTTTGGCCTATATTCCGATGACCGCTAAACGCATGACGGGCATCGTGTCGCGTGGCGGTTCTATCATGGCAAAATGGTGCTTGGCACATCATAAAGAAAGCTTCCTTTACGAGCATTTTGAAGACATTTGCGAGATCATGAAAGCTTATGACGTCAGCTTCTCACTTGGCGATGGCTTGCGCCCCGGCTCTATTTACGATGCCAACGATGAAGCACAATTTGCGGAATTGAAAACATTGGGTGAGCTCACTCAAATCGCTTGGAAGCACGATGTGCAATGTATGATTGAAGGGCCAGGCCACGTGCCGATGCACCTGATTAAGGAGAACATGGATCTGCAACTTGAGCATTGTGGTGAAGCGCCTTTTTACACGCTGGGACCACTCACTACTGATATCGCCCCGGGTTATGACCACATTACTTCGGGCATTGGTGCGGCGATGATTGGTTGGTATGGTTGTGCCATGCTGTGCTATGTGACGCCAAAAGAACACTTAGGCTTGCCAGACAAAGAAGACGTGCGCGTAGGTATCATCACCTACAAAATCGCCGCACACGCGGCTGATTTGGCTAAAGGTCATCCGGGTGCGCAAATTCGTGATAACGCGTTATCCAAAGCGCGCTTCGAATTCCGTTGGGAAGACCAATTTAACCTCGGCCTAGACCCAGAAAAAGCCAAAGAATTTCACGACGAAACCTTGCCACAAGAAGGTGCTAAACAAGCGCATTTCTGTTCAATGTGCGGCCCGCATTTCTGCTCGATGAAAATATCGCAAGATGTACGCGATTACGCGGCAGAACAAGGCGTTTCAGAACAAGAGGCATTGCAAAAAGGCATGCAAGAAAAAGCCATTGAGTTTGTGAAAAAAGGCAGTGAGGTTTATCAAAAGGTTTAAAATCATTAATAAACTAACCTGCTCGTTCGAGCAAATGCTCGTTAATTGATTTTAATAGGTAATTTTGTTCGATAAATGTATTAATTTCTAAAGATGGTGAATTTATTATTTGCACAGTGCAATCATCAAATTCCACATCAATTAAGTCCCTTGATTTATTGGTAGCAACCAGAAATGCTAGCTTAGCTCCTTTCTTTTTAGCAGCAACAGCTAATTTTTTTGCAGCTTCAAAAATTGTTTCATTTTCGCGTTGCACCCTTATTGGTACAGGTTTAGATTGGTAATTTCTTTTAAGAATTGCATCTATACCTGTATTGCGATGAACTGGCAATATATCAAGACCAGTTAAAATTGCTAGCGACCTTTGATCAGCATTAATGTAGGAAGAACGGCCATTACTTAGCAAAGCCGATTCAGTTCTTACTAATGTAATAAGTCTTGACTTTGTAAGGTTGACGGCCTCCTCTGAAATATCAATGCCTATAAATTTCCTCCCTTTAATTTTAGCAGCGACCAAGGCGGTTCCACTACCACAAAATGGATCAAGAACGGTGTCTCCTTCTTCCGTTGATACTTCAATTATACGGTCAAGTAGCAGAATTGGCTTTTGTGTAGGGTAGCCTGTGCGTTCTTTTGCTTTTGGGTTCAAAAAGGGAATTTCCCAAACATCCGTCAAAGGAACACCTTTTTTCTCGTCTGATGTGACTAGACTACCATCTTCATTGCGGGCATATATTGATTTGTTGTGTATATCTCTCGACCTTTTTTGCA
>JBQTJZ010000112.1:0-13884 GCA_052386615.1 Methylophilaceae bacterium | reverse complement strand
AATGCAGCCATGCTTGGGTTGTTTGAATAATGCTTATTGTGAACACCACTCTGCATGTGGTTAATTAGCTGCATTCTCACGTTTTCACTTATCCCACACTCCATGCCAATATCGTCGAACGTGCGGCGAATGTCGTGGATAGTCACGTGTACCCCTGCAATATCCGCAACCGCTTGCATTACTGCTTGAGCTGAGCCAATGTGCCCTGTCCTGCCCCATGATGGAAACACAAATTTACTTTGTTCACGGTCAGGATTGCTTTTGCGACGCTGCTTAACTTTGTCGCTGACTGCTGGCAAGTCTTTACGCGCTTGCAAGATGTCTATTAATGTTTTGCTCATAGGGAGCGTGATGCCATTGTGATTTTTAACCACATTTTCTGACAAATGAAATGCCCCAGCTTTTAAATCCACATCAGCCCATAGTAAAGATGAGCTTTCGTTTCTTCGCGTACCAGTTAACAACATGAAGCACACCCAGTCCGCAGCGGTTCTGTCCTCTGCACTGTGTGCATTTGTACGGCGCACTTGCAGCATGCTCCAAACTGCGCCAATTTTGTTTAAAGGAACGCGCCCATCTTTTGGGGTTTCTTTGTTTAGCTTTCGAATCTTTAACATGCGCTGAACAGGGTTAGTGGCAAATATTTTGTAATTGCCTTGCTCGTCCGCATACATCTCTCTAGCGTGGTTACACAATGCTCGTAAGTTAACCATGCACTGGTTAGCTTGTGCAGGTGCACGTTCCGATATTTCACTAAATTTAGCTAAACAAGTATCACGAGTAATGTTTGCTATGGGCTGGTCTGCCCAATCGGATAGGTTGAAATTTACATGTCTGCGTATGTCACGTTGACTAGCCTCTCGTAAGGGTGCGCCCTTAGATGTGCGCCTGTGGGTTAAGTAATGTTCCATCACTTCGCGCAAACTGACTTTAAGTGCTTCGTCCTGAATCGCCTGTTTAGCTATTTCTTCTCTGATACGCTGCCCTTCAATAACAGGGTCAGTGCCGCTTACCATTTGTTCTTTAAGTTGAATCGCTTTTGAACGTGCTTGTGTAACTCGCCAAGGGTCATTGTGCCGACCTATAGCTATTTGACGCTCTTGCTTGCTGCCTTTAACTCTAAACTGAATGAGGTAAGTTTTAGTACCAGCCTTTGTAACGCGAACACCAAAACCTTTGGTGCTATCACACCAATGAATTATTTGCTTCTTCCCTTGAGGGCATACAAGGCGTTCAATCGCACCATCCGTTAGCCTCACTTTTAATCTCCACTCAGCATATACTCAGCAAAAATTATAAAAGCAAGGCAAACTAAAGTAAACGAAAATATAAAAATATTTGTTGTAAGTTATTGATTTAATGAATAATATAAAACTATTGCAAATTATGTAAAGCTAAACAAAACAGTATGATTGTAGGATGAAAATCCGCGTGTCGGCAGTTCGATTCTGCCCCCGGCCACCAGTATACATAAGGGCTTAGCTTTTTGCTAAGCCCTTCTTCGTTTTAATCGATTAATTCGGTATCTACAGTAGTTGCAACAACTGCATTGACAGTATTTTTTGGAGCAGGCTTTAGCTATCAAATTAAAAAAAAATTAGTTATAGCCTTACCGGCCAGTTTTGCATCACTATGACAACAATCCCCATTAACTCGTCCTTACTTGCCCCACTAGAAGCTTGAACAGAAATCCCTTGATGCATTGTAGCAACATACTTTGCCAAAGCGGATGTATCGGTATCTTCTGGTAAATCTGCATTTGCTTTAGCGAACTCAAAGCGTTTCTTAAAACTGTCTTCTATGCTGGCACGATAGGAGGTTAGTTTTTTTTGAATCATTTCTGCTTCTGGGCCACAAGATAATGCACCTTGCACTATCATACATCCGCGAGGATTGTGATGCTCAGCTAAAAGCTCTATTGCTTTAGTAAAGAATACTTTTACCACCTGAAAAGAGGTGGGTTCTGACATGGCTTCCTTCACAAATGCACTGGGGCCTGCGACATATTTATCTAACACTTTGTTAAATAAGGCTTCTTTATTGCCAAAAGCAGCATAAATGATCGGCTTGTTCATATCCATAGCCTCGATAAGCGCAGCCATGGATGTGCCTTCGTAACCATACGTCCAAAATGTCTGCATGGCTTTTTCTAGCGCTTCTTCATGGTTAAAAGCTGGCGGTCTTCCACGTCGCTTTAAAGTTTCTGTCTGATCTTTTTCAAGAGGGCTCATAGGATACTCACAGGTTGTTTTTTTAAATATTATACCATTTGGTAATAAATTTGTTGACAAATAAAAAGGTTGGATATAATATTTATTTACCGTTTGGTATAAATTAATTTACCTTATGTAATTTTATGGAGAGTGATATGGGCAATCAAGATAACAAAGTGGCATTTATTAGCGGAGCTAATCGCGGTATTGGGTTTGAAACAGCTAAAAAATTAGGGGAAAAAGGCGTTGTCGTCATACTCGGTGTGCGTGATGCCACGAAAGGCGAGGCTGCTGTTAATGCACTTCGGGCACAAGGTATCAAAACTGAAGCCGTTCATTACGATGCGACTGAAGCACTGTCAGCGAATGCTGTTTATGACTATATCGCAAGTCATTATGGCAAACTCGATATTTTGGTGAACAACGCAGGCATATTGCTTGAAGCGTTAGCGGGTGGCAACGACAGTTCTACAGTGAGCCAACAGGTGTTACAAACCACTTTTCAAACAAATTTGTTCGCTGTAATTGGCTTAACACAAAAACTGCTACCACTAATCAAAAAATCTTCCGCAGGTCGAATTGTCAATTTATCCAGCATATTGGGCTCGCAAACGATACACAGCATGCCCAACTCGCCTATCGATTTCGCAAAAGCATTTGCATACAACGCAAGCAAAACTGCATTGAATGTGTATACCATTCACCTTGCGCATGAATTAAAAGATACTGAGATTAAGGTCAATTCCGCACACCCTGGCTGGGTTAAGACAGAACTAGGTGGCGAAAGCGCGCCAATGGAGGTTGCTGATAGTTACAAAACCAGCGTATATCTAGCCACATTGGACAAGAATGGCCCTAGTGGCAGATTCTTCCACGAAACCGAAACATTACCTTGGTAACAAAGGGAACAAATATGACTAAAAAAATACCGTTTCGTTACCGCGTATATTGTTTCGCACTGGTCATGTCGTTATTCACATCCATGATTGTCTCCGTCACGATTATAGGTTTGCGCACTAGCTCTTATGCAAATTTTATCCAGATTTGGCCATCGTCATTTGCGATTGCATGGCCAACTGTGCTGGTAGCCATTCTTATAGTCGCCCCACTTGTTAACAAGCTTTTAGATCTGTTTATTGAGCCTGCTAGATAACGAGCACGCATAAAAAATATTAAATTCACACATAAGGAACCCTTAACGATGAATCAAATTTCCACATTGGGACAAATATTAGAAATTGACTTGGGTAGTAGTAGCACGCTTCGATACTTGAAAGCTGGCACTGGTAAACCACTCATTTTGATGCATACGATACGAACGCAATTGGATTACTTTCAAGAAGTAATTCCCGAACTCGCAAAGCACTATACGGTATATGCAGTGGATTTACCTGGCCACGGCAGATCATCCATCGACACAAAGGCAAATTACGATGAGCCGTATATGCGGCAGGCAATCGTAGCTTTTATCGAAAGATTGGACTTAACAAACGTAACACTGGTAGGCGAATCGATAGGCGCTGTGTTAGCGCTGACTGTAGCAAGTGCCATACCAGAACGCATTATCAAAGTGGTATCTTCCAACACCTATGACTATGAGACACGCTACGCTGATGGGTTACGTCGAGGCAATTTATTTTCCAATATTGTGATTGGAAATTATGCGATTCCAATCCATGGCGCCATTTTTGCGGCATTAGAAAACTGGCTATTTTTAGGCCTTTCAATGAAAGGTGGGTTAAAAAACAAACGCTGGATGCCAAGTACATTATTAAGTGAATTTAATCGCACAGGTTACCGAAAGGGCTTTAGATATGTGGAGCGAAATGTATTTGCCAACTGGCGCTCATGGGATAAGGCCAGGGCACTATATGCTGGGGTAAAAGCCCCTGTCATGCTCGTGTATGGAGATCATGATTGGTCAACCATACAAGAAAGACAGCGTACAGCTAGAGAATTGGGAAACATCAACATCATTACACTTGAAAATACTGGGCATTTTGCTTTTGTGGATAACCCAAAAAAATTATTAGAGGTTGTGTTAAAACCTTAAAAGCTAACATTAAACTTTGAAAAGGTATTTAATTCCTAATTTACTCAGTGATAAGAAATATGTACGTGACAATTCTGACGAGTCTCAGCGAGTATTGGCAAGTGAGGGCGAGCCTAAAACACTAATAAAATGATGATTTTTACAGTTGAAAATCCGCGTGTCGGCAGTTCGATTCTGCTCCCGGCCAGCAAATTTCGCTAAGATGCGTAAGCAGATTTGCAAAATTTGAGTTGGGTGATTTTCCCAACGGCCACCAGTATTCAAAGCCTTACAGAAATGTAAGGCTTTTTTTATTTTGCAACGGGCTAGCACTGGGCTAGCAAAAGTTTATCGCGATTAGAGTCAACACTATGGCTTGCTGGAGTGATAGCATTTACTTATAAAGTCTTATAATATGGTATTAATCTAGCGATTATTTCAATAAACGGATTAAGCAAAGAGCGGATTACTCAAATTAATGCGAAATGCCGTATTCATCGATAGGCTGATTCCTGTAAGCGCAATCATTCAGCGAGTGATGCTTTGCTTGCTATTTTTTTGCATACCAGTATCACAATTGGCTGCCGAAACAATTCAATCGAATAAGAGCACCCGCGCACAACAATTGGACATTAGGCTTACGCCCAACGAAAAAATCTGGCTTGAAAATAACCCCACTATCAAGGTGGCAGTAAAAAGCGGATGGATGCCGATTGAGTTTAAGCTGGAAAGCGAAGATCATCGCGGCTTGACTGTTGATTATCTGACGAGGTTAGCAGAAGTATTACAAGTCAATTTTCAGATTATCGATTACGCCGATACAGTTGAATTGGAAGATGCCGATATTATCTCAGGCGTCAGTAATCTTAATCTGAGTCATCCTGAGTTCCAGCTAGTTAATCCCCCATTTTTAACCTTTCCGCTAGCGATTTATACCAATAAGGATTTCAATAAGAATTTAAAATTTGATGCTTTAGATGACTTAAATGGGTTGCGCGTAGCCGTATTTAAAAGTGGTTCTTTAGGCAAAAAAATACATGAGAACTATCCTAAAGTTAATGTGGTTTACGTCACTATTGCAGATGAAGCTTTTGAGCAATTGCGGAAAGGTGAGATCGAGGCGTATGTCGGCAATGAAATGGTGATTGACTACCATATCGCATTTAACCGCCTAAAATACGCAGTTAAATCGGGGTTAACGCCATTTACTGCGAGTGTTTCAATGGCAGTGAGGCGCGACCAAACCGAACTCATCTCCATTATAGGCAAGGGGTTAACAGCCTTGCAGCCAGAAAGCAAACAGTTGCGTCAAAAGTGGAATGTAGCCGACACAAAAAATAATCAGATTGTGGCCGCTTTGTTTGGTGCGGCTGCCGTCATCTTTGCATTGGGTTTGGTACGGTTTTATCGATTAAAACAAGCCCTTAAGAAAAAAGACGCTGAATCTCAACAACAAATATGGCAGCAGGCAAATTTTGATTTTCTGACAAAGCTGCCAAATCGTCATTTGCTGCACAACCGCTTAGAGCAAGCCATTGATCGAGCGGACCGATCTGAATTGCTGGTTGGTCTTTTGTATATTGATTTAGATAATTTCAAACAAGTGAATGATCAAAGTGGCCATACCATTGGCGATAAATTGTTGGTAGAAGCGGCTAATCGCATCAGTGCTTGTGTACGGTCATCTGATACCGCAGCACGGCTTGGCGGCGATGAGTTTATGGTGGTGGTGGATGAGCTTAAAGATATTTATAGCTTAGAAAAGACTTGTCAAAAAATATTAAGCCGACTGGAAGAACCATTTTCTATTGATAGCAATACGTTTTATATTTCTGCCAGTTTGGGCATCACGCTGTATCCAGAAGACGCAAAAGAAATAGAAAAGTTGATGGTGTATGCCGACCAAGCCATGTACGAGGCAAAAAAACTGGGGCGGAATCGGTATCATTTTTTTACGCAATCGATGCAGGTCATTTCATCAAACAGGCTAACGATTGCGCATGATTTGAGAACTGCCATCACAAACGAGCAGTTCATTATGCATTATCAACCGATACTCCGCTTAAAAGATGCAACCATTAGCAAAGCAGAAGCGCTGATTCGATGGAATCACCCCACCAAAGGGCTCATTAGCCCAGATGAATTTATTCCCATTGCAGAAGAAACGGGGCTGATAGAAGCGCTAGGACAATGGGTTTTTAATCAAGCACTAAAAGATTTATCCACCATTCGCGCAAATTTTACCGCAGATTTTCAGTTAAGTATCAACGTTTCACCTTATCAATTCCATCATCCAGAAAATCTGTTAAATTGGCTGACCAGGTTGAAAGCACTTGGGTTATCTAGAAGCGCCATTACGATTGAAATTACCGAAGGAATACTGTTAGAGGCATCACAAAAAGTATTAAATACGCTATTGGCGTTGCAAGAGGGCGGAATAGAGTTGGCGATTGACGACTTTGGCACGGGATATTCGGCACTGGCGTATCTGAAAAAATTTGACATCACCTATTTGAAAATTGACAAATCGTTTATTCAAAATCTTGAATCGGATAATTATGATGCTGTGCTTTGTGAGGCAATTATTCACATGGCACAAAAGTTAAATATTCAAGTAATTGCTGAGGGTATTGAAACAGCGAATCAACACATGCTATTAAGCCAGTTTGCGTGTGATTATGGTCAAGGTTACCTGTTTGCGAAACCGCAAGCGTTAGATCAGCTATTAAAAACGCTCAAAGCGAGTAAACCAGCGCATCGGAAAAAATGACGGGCTGGCTTATTAAGCAATGAGTTAAAGCAATTAAAAAGACAAGGTCAAGATTTAGGAGAATACTCAGGTGATTACCAGCTTCATGTAAAATCAATTATTCCAAATCAGTTATTCGTTGGAAAAACCTCAATGATGTATGCTAAAAACATAATTAGTCTGATGCTTACTTTAATTTCTTATGGGGTAAGCGCAGACCCGCTTGTAATCAATAATACTCCTCAATATAGCACGTACCTAGTTGGTACATACACTGACGCAAAGAATCAAGGGATCGAACTTCTTAGCTTTAATGAAGACTTTATGGTACTCAGCTCAAAGGTTATCGCTAGCGGAATTAACAATCCTTCTTTCGTTGTTACAAATCGCGCCAGGACGCTTATTTTTGCTGTGGAGAGTACTGTAGATGGCAAGGTCAGCACTTTTAGTTTTAATCAAAACCAACAAAGTCTGACATTACTAAATAAAGTTGAGAGCTTTGGCGACCATCCATGTTATATCGCACTAGACAATTCAGAACGTTTTCTTGCGGTGGCAAATTATGCAAGTGGAAATTTTAGTATTTATGAGATAGGCAGTGAAGGAAACTTGCACTTCAAGCAGTCTGTAGAACATCTTGGTAGTAGCATAAATAAAAACAGACAAAATAGTGCCCATGTCCATAGCATGGTATTTCACCCAAATAACAAACAGCTGCTAGTTGCCGATTTAGGAACAGACAAAATATATATTTATGACGTAAATTTTTCTAATACCAAACCAGCGACACTGGCTAACCCAGCTTATTTTGAAGTGGCTGCTGGAGCTGGCCCAAGGCATATGGTGATTCATCCTAATGGTAAAGTGCTATATGTAGTGCATGAGTTAACAGGTGAAATAGGTATATATTTTTATGAAAATGGAGAGATTACACATGCAGCTACGCAGCCCCTGACTACACCAAAATTCAAAGGTCAAGTACAAGCTGCCGAAGTACGTATATCGCCAGACGGGAAGTTTGTCTATGTTTCAAATAGAGGAAGTGCTAACGACATTAGTGTCTTTGAAGTGGGATTAGAAGGCTATCTGAGCTTAATTCAACAAATATCTACAGGTGGTAAAACACCAAGAAACTTCAATCTAAGCCTGGATGGACACTTTTTACTTGCTGCAAACCAAGAGTCTGACGACATTCGTGTTTTTCAAAGAGACCTATTGACAGGCCGATTAAAGACAACCTCAGCAAAGATAAAAATCCACAAGCCCGTATACATATTCCCATTTCATTAAATCCAGAATAAACTTCCTCTCAAAAAAACAGCTTCGAATAACTGATAATCAACCGTTTTGACAGAAATATCATATATGTCACAAACAATTTTTACATTGAAAATCGGTGTGTCGGCAGTTCGATTCTGCCCCCGGCCACCAGTATTGATAAAGCTCACAGAGATGTGGGCTTTTTTATTTGTGACTCGGTGTAGCTAGAATGTAACTTTCGAACTTAGCGTCTAGTCGTTGTGCAGCAACGGCTAAACAGTTAAGTGCAAAACATACGTTCTACCATTACCCTGCCTTTATGACAATTAACGCTGTAACCCTTGTGTGAATCCGCGCACCTTAGTCATTTTTTCGCCATGATGAGTTGGTACTGTTATCTAAAAATATTTGCACGTTTCGTGGTTGAACAAAGACTTTTGACCCTAGTTTAAGATTTAAACTTAAATATTTATCACGTGTAAGTTCAGCATTGATGATTTCTGCGTTATCAGTTTTCTCCAACTCTAATCGAACTAAAGAGCCAAGCTGATTAATGTATTTTACTCTGGCCTCAAACGCCATATTTTCATTTCCTTCTGTTTGTATCTCAATATCATGCGGTCTAACATACGCAAATGCAGGGCTATCCTTTGTGTCGCTGTGTCCATCTATTTCTAACGAAATATTACCAATATGCGCACGACCCTCATGCACTCTACTATGGAACAAATTAACGTTCCCCAAAAATTGATACACGAAAGGGGATGCTGGCTGATCATAAACTTCTTGTGGGCTACCGATTTGCTCAACTTTACCGTGATTCATTACAACAATACGGTCGGCTACTTCCAGCGCCTCTTCTTGGTCGTGTGTAACAAATACACTGGTGATATGAAGCTCATCATGCAAACGGCGTAGCCAACGACGTAAATCTTTACGTACTTGAGCATCCAATGCACCAAATGGCTCATCCAGTAGCAACACTTTTGGCTCAACCGCCAATGCGCGGGCTAGCGCAATACGTTGGCGTTGACCGCCAGAAAGTTGCGGTGGGTAACGGTCTGCTAGCCAATCTAATTGCACCAATTCCAACAGTTGATGTACACGTCGCTTGATTTCCACATCTTCAGGACGTGTTTGTTTTGGTCTAACACGTAGGCCAAACGCTACATTTTCAAATACTGTCATGTGGCGAAAAAGCGCATAATGTTGAAACACAAAACCCACTTGGCGATCACGTACATTGCGCTCAGTGGCATCTTCACCATGAAAATGGATGCTCCCTGCATCAGGTGTTTCCAAGCCTGCTATGATGCGTAATAATGAAGTTTTCCCGCAACCAGAAGGTCCAAGCAGCGCCACCAATTCACCACTTGGCACATCTAGACTCACATCGTTCAATGCGCTAAAACTTCCAAAATTCTTTTGTATATTGCGTATTTCAATACTCATGATTTTTCCCAAATAGTTTAGTGATTTTCCAGTTCATTTCTAACTGCATTTTTTGCAGATTGCCACTCAATATAGGATTTAAGTGCAAGCGTAATAAGCGCCAAAAATGCCAGCAAAGATGCCACAGCAAATGCAGCTGCGTAGTTATATTCGTTATAAAGAATCTCAACATGCAGTGGCATCGTATTCGTTAATCCGCGGATATGCCCAGACACGACTGAAACTGCGCCAAATTCCCCCATAGCGCGTGCATTAGTGAGTATCACGCCATAAAGCAAGCCCCACTTAACATTTGGAATAGTAATGCGCCAAAAAATCTGCCACCCAGAAGCCCCCAACACTAGTCCTGCCTCTTCCTCTTCTTTGCCTTGCGCCTGCATCAAAGGAATGAGCTCGCGTGCGATAAACGGAAAAGTGACAAAAATGGTAGCCAGTACAATGCCTGGAATTGCAAAAATGACTTTGATATCGTGATCTGACAACCATCCGCCAAACCAACCCTGCAAACCAAATATCAGCACATAAATCAAACCAGCAATCACTGGGGAAACCGCAAAAGGCAAATCAATCAGGGTAATCAAGATACTCTTCCCTTTGAACTCAAATTTTGTGATTGCCCATGCGGCAGCAACACCAAATACCAAGTTTAGGGGCAGTGCGATTGCAGCGGCTATCGCAGTGAGCTTAATCGCTGAGAGAGCGTCTGGCTCAATAATTGCCGCAAAATAGGTTTCAAAACCTTTACGTAATCCTTCCGTAAAAACGGCAGCAAGTGGAATAAATAAAAACAAGCTTAAAAACAGGAACACCACTGCAATAATGCTCCAGCGTACCCACACTGGCTCGGAAGTGGCGCGACTGCGCGCTACTTTAGTATTATATTTCGAATATTGTGAAGTGATATTTACTGACATATTGACCTATCTAGAAGCTGTGAATCTACGTGTTGTCCACCATTGCAATGCGTTAATCATCAACAGTAAAACAAAAGAAATGACAAGCATGACAACTGCGACTGCCGTTGCGCCTGCATAATCATATTGTTCAAGCTTGGTAATAATGATTAACGGTGTGATTTCAGAAACCATCGGCATATTGCCCGCGATAAAAATCACCGAGCCATATTCGCCGATAGCTCTAGCAAAAGCCAAAGCAAAGCCAGTTAATAATGCAGGCCAAATCGCGGGAAAAATAATTTTGGAAAACGTTTGCCATCGATTAGCACCAAGGCTGGCAGCCGCTTCTTCTGTCTCTGCTTCCAAATCTTCAAGAACGGGTTGTACAGTACGTACGACAAAGGGCAAACCAATAAACGTTAGCGCAACAATCACGCCAATTGGTGTAAATGCTACCTTAATTCCCAGTGGTTCCAGTAAGCTCCCTATCCAGCCGTTACCTGCATAAACGGCTGTAAGTGCAATACCTGCCACCGCAGTAGGCAAGGCAAATGGTAGATCTACCAGCGCATCTACGATGCGTTTACCAGGAAAGCGATATCGAGTCAGCACCCAAGCAGTCAACAAACCAAACAACGCATTAATTAACGCCCCTATGAAAGAGGCGCCAAAGGTCAGTTTGTAAGAAGCGACGACCCTAGGTGCACTAATGGCAGCCCAAAATCCAGGCAGGCCCAGCTCTGTACTCTTAATAAAAGCTGCCGATAATGGAATTAACACAATCAAGCTTATGTATAACAGTGTGTAGCCCAGCGACAAGCCAAACCCAGGAAGTATGTTATTGGTTCCGTTTATTTTTGCCATAATATTGAATCTATACTTAAAGTTTTATATTGGGGGGCGGCAAAGCCGCCCCAGTTAGGTTTAATCAAACTTTGGCAATCGCTACATCGGTTGCTTTAACCAAAGCCAATACTTCTGAACCAATATCTAGTGACAGCTCTTTGATAGAACGCGTTGTAATTACCGAGGTGACGATACCAGACGAAGTTTCAACCTCTACTTCTGAGACGACATCGCCCCAAATGATTGCTTTAATTTCCCCGCGTAATTGATTACGCACATTCACTGCGATTAGTGCCATGACAGTTTCTCCTTGTTCATTGGTAGACGCTAAACCCAATAAATGAGTATTAGTAATGTATTGAACAGCTTTCATTTTTTATTTGTATATCTGATCGAAAGTACCGCCATCAGAAAAATGGGTTTTTTGTGCATTTTGCCAACCTCCAAATTCTTTATCAATTTGAACCAGATTAACTTTGGGAAATTGCACTTCATATTTTTTTGCTACAGTTTCCAGCGTTGGGCGATAGAAATTTTTGGCCGCTATTTCCTGACCCTCTTCGCTATATAGATATGCTAAATAAGCTTCAGCCACCTTACGGGTACCCCGTTTATCAATCACTTTATCAACGATAGTTACAGGGGGTTCAGCCAAAATTGAAAGTGAAGGTACGATAATGTCCACCTTATCTGGCCCAAGTTCTTTTTTAGCCAAAAAAGCTTCGTTTTCCCAAGCCAGCAATACATCGCCAATCCCACGTTCTACAAAGGTAGTAGTCGAACCACGAGCCCCTGTGTCTAACACGGGTACATTCTTAAATAATTTTGCTACGAATTCTTTGGCTTTGGCTTCATCGTTATTGCTATGTTTTAGTGCGTATGCCCAAGCTGCTAAATAATTCCAGCGCGCGCCCCCAGAGGTTTTTGGATTTGGAGTGATTACCGAGATACCAGGTTTTACAAGATCATCCCAGTCTTTAATTTTTTTCGGGTTACCCTTGCGCACAAGAAATACAATGGTTGATGTGTATGGAGAACTATTGTTGCCTAAGCGCTTTTGCCAATTCTTTGGAATGAGTTTGCCTTTTTCATACAACTGGTCAACATCGTAGCCTAGCGCAAGTGTTGCCACATCAGCAGTTAATCCATCCACTATTGCCCGCGCCTGCTTACCAGAACCACCATGGGATTGTTTAACAACCACTTTGTCGCCGGTTTTTGCTTCCCAGTCTTTTGCAAATGCAGCATTAAAATCTTGATAGAGTTCACGCGTTGGATCGTAAGAGACATTCAGTATCGTAATTTCTTTAGCGTATACCGTTGCAGAGACTACAAAGCCAGGCAAACTAGCCAGCAATGTAATAGTTAAAATTAATTTTTTCATTTTTTTATCCTTTAGTTAAATTTGATCAATGTTTGGTTAAAAGGCAACTTGGAGGCGTGCAAGAAGGGCTTTTTCACTCTCACGATCGCGCACATTAGTACCGGTAGCATTAATTGGAGTAATCCCTATCCCTGCACCATCTTCAAATGAGGTATGCGAGTAATTAAGTGCAATCTTGGCATTTTGGTTTAAATACCAATTGACACCAGTTGTCCAAGATTTTGCTGATTTAGCACTGGCTGATAAATCTGCATAAGCATCTGTTGAGAATGAAGTGCCCGCTTTGTTTACAAACGTGTCCTCATCCAAATTGATTTCACTGTAGCGTGCCACCAATTCCCAAGCACCCCAGCCACCTTTACTAAGATCAAAGTTTTGTTTAGGTTTTACTCCTTTGAACGAGGCATCTTCTCCTGTCAATAGGTATGAAATAGCCACCTGCCAAGCAGCATGATTTAGTGATTTGTTTGTGCCTGGCGTAATGACCGTATTGGTACCAGCACCACCCCCCGAAGCTGAGCCGCCAGTGGATAAACTGACATCTTGCTTGACCCGCGCATATTCAGAAATTAAGCCAAACGGACCATAGTAATAATTTAGCTGTGGTGCAATACGTGACCGTTTACCGTCTGCTACGGTTGCACCGTTATATCTGAAAAAAGTTTGCTGACCGTCTGTTAGGTAGGCAGGTAAGCCATTTCTAGTGGCATCCGCCGCTGAAGTATCTGTAAAGTTAAGATTTCTTTCACCATCAATACTGGTAGTTGTACTTGCAAGCCCAAAACCTAACCCAGCTAGCGCATTGTCTGCATCTTTAAAAGGCGTAGCGAACAAGCGCGCAGTGAACTCTTTATTGCTCTCAAACTCACTACCGGTACTGATATTGCCACCATCTACAACGCCGTTATTAATACCAAAGGCGTAATTAAGTTTATCGCCCAAAACATCGCCATAGATTGATACCCCTAAGTCACGATTCGGTAAAATCGCGTTCGTTACATAGCTTCGTTCGATAAATTAAATATCCCCACCACCTTGTAAGCGTTCCAAAC
>JBQTJZ010000111.1:0-4525 GCA_052386615.1 Methylophilaceae bacterium | reverse complement strand
AGACGCCAAAGGCAGTGAAATCGTTGTGCCTAGCTTAGAGGTCAAAGAATCATTAGTGCTTGATTTGGGCGATAGAAAGCTTAAGCTTGATGCGCACGCCAATGCACATACCAATACGGATGTGACGGTGATAGATAGTAAAACCAGTACTTTATTTACTGGGGATTTGTTGTTTATTGAGCGCACGCCGGTGGTGGAGGGGGATATTAAAGGCTTATTGGCGGTGTTAGATACACTTAAATCTTATCCTGTGCAGCAAGTGGTGCCTGGTCATGGCCCAGTAACAAGAAACTGGATAGATGCTATAGAAAATGAAAAACGCTATTTGAATGTGGTATTAGCCGATATTCGGGCGGGCATCAAAAATGGCGCTGGTTTGGAAAAAACCATGGACACAGCTGCCGCGAGCGAGAAATACAAGTGGTTATTATTTGATATTACCAATCGAAGGAACGTGAATACTTTGTATCCAGGATTAGAGTGGGAATAAAAAAAGCGGCCACAGAATATTTTCTTGACCACTTTTCCAAATGCTCATTTTTGACGATTATCTAAGCTGCAAGGGGTTTGTGGGTGTGCAGCCAATAACAGCATACCGCCCGCAATGCCAAGATAAACAAACATCGATTGAAAATCAAATCTACCCAAAACAATGGCTAAAAAGATGGCAAGCCCTGCCAGCAAGTAGGCAAACAATTGAGTTCTGTAACCAACCAACAGACCAATACCAGCGACTAACTGCAATAAAATTAAAAGCGGCGCAAAAATACCAGGTAATCCTATTTGACCTAAAGTGACTTGATAATCGACGTAGCCGTTTGGGCTACTCATAATGAAATTTAAACGAATAAGCACTGCACCTAAAAAAACCAGTGCCAACAAAATGCGTGCTACCGTTGTTTGATATTTTTGCATGACTAATCCTTAACAATTCACTAAATAGTTACAAAGCTGCATAATGCCCGTTACCGTTATAGACTGCAAGCGCTAGCCAAAATTGAAACAAAATTTTTACATCGAAGAAGTATCTTGGGCAACCCATGAACCAGCGTTACGTTTGATTCGTGAACAGGTGTTTATTGTAGAACAACACGTACCCACTTGGGTGGAATGGGACGCCTTGGATGCGCCGTCTATTCACCTCTTAGCGCTAGATGAGCAACAGCAGCCTATCGCCTGCGCGCGCATTTTGGAAACGGGCAGAGTTGGGCGCATGGGCGTTCTAAAAGCATGGCGTGGCTTAGGGCTAGGGCAAGCGCTTTTAACCAAGGCGATTGAAATTTGTAAAGCAAGAAAACTGAGTAAAGTCATACTTTCATCGCAAACGCATGCCATCCCATTTTATGAAAAAGCAGGTTTTGTGGTGACTAGTGAGGCTTATATTGATGTGAACATTTGGCATGTAGATATGCAATTAGTGTTTTAGCTAAAAGTTTTATGCTGACAGGTTAAGATTGTATAATCTCATAGTAACTTTTGTTTAAATGTAAAGGAAAATCGAATGTCAAAAATCATTTTTAAGACGGGGGAAGCTACCGTATTTACTGAAGGTAAAGATGTTACTGCCGCTATGCCAGAAATCTTAATTGGTGCAGTTGATGGCCCAGTAGGGTCGGCGTTTGCCAATATGATGGCACAAAGCAAAGGGCATACCGCCATGTTTGCGGTGCGTGATATCAATCAATTGGTGCGCCCCGCTTGCATGATGGTGCCAAAAGTGACCTTGAAAGACTCCGCGAATATCAATTTGTTTGGTGGTTTGGTACAAGCGGCTACAGCAGACGCAATTTTAGATTGCGTGATTGAAGGCGTTATTCCGAAAGATCAAGTCAATGATTTATGTATTATTAGTTTGGTGTGGATAGACCCGGGAGCAGCTAAAGAAGTGAATTTGGATAAAGCAGACATGTACAAGAATAACTATGAAGCCACTAAACTTGCAATTAAACGGGCATTGAATGATGAACCAACCATAGATGAATTAATTGCAAATCGTCACAAAATTAAACACTGTATGTGGGAAGATAGTTGGGATCAAAAATAGGTAATCTGGAACAAAAAGTACTAACTGCTTGCCAAATAGTTCAAAGGTTTTTACTATAAATCAAAGAGACAATATCTGGAGGTAATATGGCCGAGCAAAATGTGTGTAAAGAAGCATTCGATAGACTTTGCGAGGATGTGAATTCGGACAAAAAGTCTGCGATAGATGGGTCTGATTATTGGTTATTTGAATTGGGTTTCCGTTCAGCAATTGAAGAGTTGTTAGTGATTGCCGATGCAGGAGCACAAACTAGGAAATTCGTATCACCACGCTTTCAAATGCTGGCGGAACGAATCTTACACTCGCGCCCACACTAAAATTTGTTATTGCAAAAAATGGCCTGAAACCAATTTAGGCTATTTTTTTGTGAGCACGTTGTTTATGAATGCTGAGATGAAAAATCTATTTTATCTATTTTTGCTCATACTTTTTTTCAGCGCCTGTCGCGCCGAAAAATTAGCAGCTATTCCTTCAGGATCCACGGTTGTCGTGCTTGGCGACAGTTTAAGTTACGGTACGGGAGCTGCAGAGAATGAGGATTATCCCACTTTACTGGCAGCAAGCACCGGCTGGAATATTGTGAACGCTGGCGTGCCAGGCGATACGACCGAGGATGGTTTGGCGCGCCTAGCAGATTTGCTAGCAGAGCACCAACCAACTTTACTCGTGATTGAGTTAGGTGGGAATGATTTTTTGCGCGGCGTTTCAGTTTCGCAAACCATCGCAAACCTTAAAACTATCATTACAGAAGCAAAATCAAAAAATATTACGGTGCTATTAGTTGCGATTCCCGCATTTAGTCCGCTTAAAGCGGCTATCGGCGGCTTGTCTGACCATCCGCTTTATGAAGAGATGGCCGAAGAAATGCAAGTTTTATTGATTGAGGATATTTTTTCCGATGTACTGTCTAAAAACTCGTTGAAAGCCGACCATATCCACCCCAACGCAAAGGGCTATCGTGTTGTGGAGGAAAATATGCGTGCATCACTTACAGAACTTGGGCTATTGTAGTTTTTGGATTTACGCTAAGCGCGCCTGTAACTCTAGCAATATTCTTCTAACAGGTGCAGGGATAGCAGCATGGATTGCATCCTCTAAACTCAGCCAAACAGCGCGTGATTCAACCGCTAAATTTTTTTTAGAGGTATGTTGCAATTGCGGCTGAATATGTAATTTAAAATGTGTAAACGTGTGGCTAAGCTTCTTCAAAGGCAACACATCTTGCAAATGATGACTGTCTTCTACTTCGGGCAGACTCCACAAACCGCCCCAAATACCTTTAGGAGGACGTTTTTCCAGCATGACCTCTCCTCCGCTCATCAACACCAGCATGGTGGTATTTTTTTCTGGCAGCACTTTGCGTGGTCTAGGGGTAGGTATTTTGCTTACAGTGCTTGTAGCAAAAGCCTTACAGCTTAACTTAACTGGGCAATGGCCACATTGAGGTTGGCTACGGGTACACAGGACTGCGCCTAAATCCATTAAGCCTTGTGTGTAGGCAATCGCATCTGTAGTGGGATTTTCCCGTTCAGCAATTTGCCACATTTTCTGTTCAATCTTTGAGTTACCGGGCCAGCCTTCGATTAAAAAATGGCGAGCAAAAACACGTTTGACATTACCATCTAAAATAGGCTGGAGAGGTTTTTGAGATTGACTGAAGGCAAATGTGGAAATAGCTGCCGCAGTGGAGCGACCAATGCCTGGTAAGCTTAAAATGGCATCAAATTGTAGTGGAAAAACACCCGCAAAATCATCCATAATTTTTTGTGCGGCGTGGTGTAAATTGCGCGCACGCGAGTAGTAACCTAAGCCACTCCAGTACTGTAAAACTTCTTCTTGTGTGGCATTTGCAAGTACAGCAATATTTGGGAAGCGTTGCATAAATTTAGCATAGTAGCCAATCACTGCTGTCACCCGAGTCTGTTGTAGCATAATCTCGGATACCCAGATTGCGTAGGGATCGGTTGTATTTTGCCATGGTAAATCGTGGCGACCATGCTGCTTCTGCCAACTTATTACTGCCGTTGCAAAAGAGGTCATTGCTTAGAACTTAAGAATATTTTTAAGTTTTTCTTTTGCTTTATCTTCGGTAGTCTTAGGCGCTTCCGCAGGCGCTGCTTGGGTAGCGCTTGGGTCAGTAGCAGGTGTGGCATCGTTCGTTTTTTTCTTATCTAAAATACCTCTAAGTGCCTCAGCTTTATCGCCACCACCAATCAGTTCTTTTACCGCCGTGCCTTTTTCTCCACCTACTTTATCCAGTAGTTTAGATTGGGCGAGGGCAGCACCAATTGCGGCGAAGTCCATACCATATTTAGGCGCTGAGAAAGACCCAGTGATTTTTACTGGAATAGCAATACCACTTAATTCATCAAGGTCTGCACCACCTTGCCCTTTGAGCGATTTTACGATGGTGGGCTTAGCGGTATAGTTGATTTTTTCGTTACCAATATCAATATCCCCGCGACTATCCCCTTTGGCTAA
>JBQTJZ010000110.1:0-7846 GCA_052386615.1 Methylophilaceae bacterium | reverse complement strand
CTCATAGCCAACGATGGGGATAGATTCTTTTACCAACGCATACGGTTTTTTTACCGTGAGGGTAATGGTTCGGTTGATGACGTCACCCACTACATAGCCAACGTCACGCGTCGGGTTCTCTTCTTTAATGATGACATATTGATTATCAATAGCAGGCAAAACCACATCAGCAATCGCGGTGGAGGAGACGGCTAAAGATAATATTACGAGAACATGGGTAATTATTGGCATAGTTGTACTCATCAGGTTAAGCTGCTACATACTGATGAAAATAGTCGGTCAGTAAGTCAGCGTCGAAATGGTTTTCGACAAAAAAAGGCTGCATATCAAAACGCAGAAACAAGTCTTCAATCGCTTTGCGTCTGTTTCTAAAGCTTTGCAGAATGCGATCTCGATATTCTTTGCGCAAAAATAAGGTACGTTTCGCACCTGTTTCTGGGTCGGTGACATTGGTAATACCAAATTCCGGTAAGTCTGCATATTCAGAGCTATCCCATAGCACAACCGGAATGATGTGATGACGTAGCATTAAAATAAGCGCTTCTTCTAAATCTTTAATGGGCATGTGAAAATCGGATACCAGAAAGACGAGCGAACGCTCACGTGGCAATAGACGTACAGTGTCGATGAGCGCGGTGCTGGCAACTTCTACAGGTCGATATGACTTAAGCTTCTCCGCCATTTCAATAGCAACATGCGGTCGCGCAGAAAGTGTGCATAGCCAATCTTCGCGCACTTCATCGTCAAAACCAATAAAACCGACAGGGTCGCCATTATGGGTAGCGGATTGCGCAACAGACTGTGCGATATCTGCAGCAACCGAAATTTTACGTTGTTGGCTACCGTATTGCATAGAACCAGACATATCGCACAGCACAAATACAGGGGTAGCACTTTTTTGATTAAAAATGCGCACATAGATCTGTTCCAACGGGTCGCGTATAGTTTGGCGAATATCAATGCGGCGCGGATCAGGATAAGCAAGCAATGTGGTATGACCACGAAACTCCATACCCATACCGCGCTGATTGCTACGATGTCTACCGGGTCGACGCGAGCGTGAGCGCCAGTTAATATGGTAGCTAAACTCTTTGATGTGGTCGGGACGCATAAAGTTGAATGATGAGGTTTGTACGCTTGGATAATCTAAGGCGCAGCAATCGCATTGATGATGCCGCTCAGCATTTCACGTGCAATTTCGGTGCGACGCATTTCATAAACTGGGCTGAACACCACACGGTGTGCAACAGTTTCGTGAAATACAGCATGAATATCGTCTGGTAATACTGCTTCACGGCTATTAAGCCATGCATTTACCCGCGCCGCACGTAACAACATCGCCATGCCACGGGGGCTTGCGCCGGATAGTATTAAACGGTTCATGTCAACGCCTGACACTTTAACGCCAAATTCTAATGGGTTTTTAGTGGCGCGCCATAGATCTAATGCATATTTGCGCAGGGTTGGGCTGGCAGAAATACTATTTTGGATGACTGCTGCAAAAGCGTTTAGTTGATCGAACTGTAAAATATTTTCTGGGACATTGGCCACCAAACGATCCACATCGTGAAAGCGGGTGTCGAATACCAAAGATTCCATGATGGCGGCGTCCGCCGGTACAATAATGGGAATCTCCATCATGAAACGATCTCGTGCCGCAGAAGGAATATCGAAAGTTTCTTCTTTTTCCACTTGATTGCGGTCTGCAAACACGAGCATATGCGGAAAGTAATGTTCTTTGTTGAAGGCCGTTAAGGTACGCTCCGCCATTACGCGTAGCAAGAGTGAGTGCACTTGTGGGCGCGCACGGTTAATCTCGTTGAAGAAAAATACGGAGAGATTTTCACCAGACATCAGTAATGGGCCAGGACTCACGTGTGGTTTGCCATCTTCACCTAAATAAGTGTGATAAACCAAATCGTTAGGCATGAGGTCAATCGTGCCCTCAATCCGTTGATAGCCACCGCCAATACCACGGGTAAAAGCGCGTAGCAGTGTGGTTTTTCCAACACCTACATCTCCTTCCAACAGTACGTGGCCGCGCGCAAAAATTGAGGTGGTGATTAACCGGATAGGGTTTTCTTGGCCTACCACTACCTTGTTGACTTCTGTTTCTAAAGTTAGCGCATGTTGACGCCAGTCGGCCAGTTGACGGTCGCTCATCGAATTTTCCTTAAGAATGTTTAAAGTGTTTCTAATTTGTTATTAAAAATGACACAACTTATTACGAAATATTACATTAAATTTTGTCGAGTGTATACAGGTTTGTATACCTGTAATTAAATATAGTTTTGAATAGGGCTTTCGCTAAATGCAAATTCCAGCGAAAATAGCATAAATATTAAAATAAAAGTATAAATTAAATGACTAAAAAAAACGGCTTTAGTAAAGAAGAGTTATTAACATGCGGTAGGGGGAAAATGTTTGGCGCAGGGAACGCGCAATTGCCTTTGCCACCCATGTTAATGTTTGATCGCATTGTGCGTATTACTGAAGATGGCGGTAAGTATGGCAATGGTCAAATTATTGCTGAGTTAGACATTAAACCCGATTTATGGTTTTTTGATTGTCATTTTACTGGCGACCCGGTAATGCCGGGCTGCTTGGGCTTGGATGCCATGTGGCAACTAGTCGGCTTCTATTTAGGTTGGAAAGGTGGTCTTGGGCGTGGCCGTGCTTTGGGCGCGGGAGAAGTTAAATTTAGCGGTCAGGTATTGCCCACCGCTAAAATGGCTACTTATACCATTGACTTAAAGCGGGTAATATTACGCAAACTGGTGATGGGGATTGCCGATGCAACCATGAGCTTGGATGGACGTGAAATCTATGCAGCAAATGATTTACGCGTTGGTTTATTTACACGTACCGATAATTTTTAGAAGAATATAAAAAAGCATGGGGAGCACGTAATGAGACGTGTTGTAGTAACAGGATTAGGAATTGTTTCTAGCCTTGGTAACAACAAAGCCGAGGTAAAACAAAGTTTGTTTGATGGAAAATCTGGCATTACTTTTCAGCAGGAATATGCAGAACGTGGCTTTAGATCACAGGTGGCCGGCAACGTAAAGTTGGATTTAGAAGGCTTGATAGATCGCAAGCTCATGCGTTTTATGGCTAAAGGGCACGCGTATTCATGGGTTGCCTTGCAAGAGGCGATTGCCGATTCGAATCTTCCACCAGAGCTTGTTTCCAATATTCGTACTGGCATGATTGTGGGTGCTGGTGGCACTTCTACCGAAAGTATGCTGGAAGCGACCGATACTTTCCGTGAAAAAGGCGCTAAACGTGTGGGGCCTTACATGGTCACCAAAACCATGTCGAACGGTATTATTGCTTGCTTGGCGACAGGCGCGCAGATTAAAGGCGTGAATTATTCCATCAGTTCCGCCTGTTCTACCAGCGCGCACTGTATTGGCAATGGTGTTGAGCAGATTCAAATGGGCAAGCAAGATATTATTTTTGCGGGCGGTGGCGAAGAAGAGCATTGGACGATGTCATTGCTGTTCGACGCGATGGGGGCACTTTCCAGCAAGTATAACGAAACGCCTGATAAAGCTTCACGTACTTACGATGCGGATCGCGATGGATTTGTGATTTCTGGCGGTGGCGGCATTGTGGTGTTGGAAGAATATGAACATGCCAAAAAACGTGGCGCAAAGATCTATGCAGAAGTGGTGGGTTACGGGGCAACTTCCGATGGCTACGACATGGTTGCACCTTCAGGGGTGGGTGCCGTAAGGTGTATGCAACTGGCTTTGCAGGGTATCGATAAAGTAGACTATATCAATACACACGGAACGAGTACCCCTGTTGGCGATACTAAAGAGTTGGAAGCGATTCGCGAAGTATTTGGCAATGACCAAGTGGTGATTGCTTCTACGAAATCACTTTCAGGTCATGCGTTGGGTGCGGCGGGCGTAAACGAAGCGATTTATACATTGATTATGATGGAAAGCAATTTCATCGCCGCTTCTGCCAATATTGAGACTTTAGACCCGGCGGCAGAAGGCATGAACATAGTGCGTAAACGTATCGATAATGTGAAGATTGAAACGGCATTATCGAATAGCTTCGGTTTTGGCGGTACCAACGCCACACTCACGCTGTCAACCAAAAACTTGTAGTACGCATTAAGCAATGCATCACTGCTATTAAGTTATTGCGTCATGAAAAAAAAGCACCTAGGCCTCTTATTCGTGTTAACCGCACTTTGTAGTTGCGCGGTATTGGGCGACCGTACAGTCAATGTGAGCGAAGCACAAATTCAGCAAAAACTGAATGAGAAATTAGCCATTCCCATTTCATTACTGAAAATTTTCGATGTCGACTTGAGTAACTCGATTGTCAAGTTCGATCAATCCACAGGTCGCATGACCACCACCATGGATACGCACTTAAGCAGCGAATTATTGGATAAAGCTCTGACCGGGAAATTGGGCATTTCGGGAAAGCTGCGTTTTGATATGGTTACCAGATCCATTGTACTCGACGAGCCAAAAATCGAGCAATTTAATTTAGACGGCGCCAGTGGCCAATATAACGAGTTGCTCAATGCGCTGGCTAAAGCGGTGGGGGGTGACCTGCTCAATGGGCTGACCTTATATACCGTTAAGCCAGAGGATTTGAACATTCGGGGCACGCAATACAACCCTAAAAACATGCAGATTACCGATAAAGGTTTGCAACTCACACTGAGCCCAACCCGCTAACTATAAAATTAGCGCTGCCGCCACCTTGCGACCTTCACTCATTAAAATATTATAGGTTCTGCACGCTGCGGCCGTGGTCATGCATTCTAGGGGAATGCCATTTTCGGTTAGGCTTCGGTAGTGTTTTGGATGCAAAAACTGATGTTTTTCACCGGTGCCAAGTAATACCACTTCTGCTTTTAAATCAAGCAAGCAAGTAAAAGTGCTTTCGTTTACGCTTGCAAAATCAATCACTTGCCACTCAGTGATTAGTTTGTCTGCCAGCACAATCAGATTTTGCGAGTAGCGCATTCTATCGATCTCAATAAAACCAGCACCGTAACCCGTAATTAAATGACTATTTTTACCTGTCGTTTCATTGGTAGTTAAATGCAGTTTCATGGCTGGTTACGCCGCTTTCATTGAATTAACAGGCTATTCTAATGTAAACTGTTGCCTTTACAAATATTGCTTGCAAAAGTCATCGAGTCGTCATGTCGCCAGTGCTCAAATCCAATAAATTAAACAATGTTTGCTACGATATTCGTGGGCCGGTGTTGCAACGTGCGCGCGAAATGGAAGAAGAGGGTCAGCGTATTATCAAACTGAATATCGGCAATCCTGGTGTATTTGGTTTTGAAGTACCAGAAGAAATTCAGCAAGATGTGATTCGTAACATGACAAAGTCTGGCGTTTACACAGACAGCACAGGCTTATTCGAGCCGCGCAAAGCGATTATGCATTACACGCAAAGCAAACATATTGCAGGCGTGACAGTGGACGACATCATCATTGGTAATGGGGTCTCAGAACTTATCGTCATGGCGATGCAAGGCCTGCTCAACAATGGGGATCAAGTCCTTATCCCAATGCCTGATTACCCGTTATGGACGGCTGCGGCGACCTTGGCAGGAGGAACAGCACGCCATTATTTATGCGATGAAGCCACTGGCTGGTTGCCCGATTTGAAAGATATTGAATCGAAGATTAACGCTAATACGCGCGCCATAGTGGTGATTAACCCCAATAATCCGACCGGCGCGCTCTATCCAATTGAAACGCTACAAGGCATTATCGAGATTGCGCGACATCATCAATTGGTGATTTTTGCGGACGAGATTTATGACAAAGTGCTGTATGACGCCAGTGCGCACACTTCAATGGCCTCTCTTGCTGAAGATGTGTTGTTTGTTACCTTTAATGGGCTATCAAAAAATTATCGCGCATGTGGCTATCGGGCCGGTTGGATGATTATCTCTGGTGAAAAATCACAGGCGGCTGATTATGTAGAAGGCTTGAACATGCTGGCTTCTATGCGTCTGTGCGCGAATGTGCCTGGACAACTGGCAATACAGACTGCGCTGGGCGGCTATCAAAGCATAGATGATTTGGTGGCACCAAGTGGCAGACTCTGCAAGCAGCGTGATTTGGCTTATGCCATGCTGACTGCAATTCCGGGGGTAAGCTGTGTTAAACCCAAAGCTGCGATGTATTTGTTCCCGAAACTAGATCCGAACATGTATCCGATTAAGGATGACCAGCAGTTTATTCTCGATTTATTGTTAGAAGAAAAAGTATTGCTGGTGCAGGGGTCGGGCTTTAACTGGAAAGTTCCCGATCACTTTCGCGTTGTCTTTCTGCCTAATGCAGATGATTTAACCGAGGCCATCAACAGAATTGCGCGTTTTTTAAAAAATTACAGAATGAAATTTGGAGCAAAAGCTTGAAGCAATTGAACGTAGGATTATTGGGGATAGGCACTGTGGGTGGAGGTGTTTTTCAAGTATTAAAACGTAATGCGGCTGAAATCAGTCGTCGCACCGCTTGTGCAATCAATATTATTCAAGTGGCAGATAGAAATGTAGATTATGCAAAAAGTATCACCGGTGGCGTAGACGTCACGCATGATGCCTTTGCCGTGGTCAATAATCCTGCAGTAGATGTGGTGGTAGAGTTGATTGGGGGTTACACGGTTTCAAAAGAACTGGTATTAAAGGCGATCGCCAACAAAAAACATGTAGTGACGGCAAATAAGGCATTGCTTGCTTTGCATGGTAACGAGATTTTTGCCGCAGCAGAAAGAGCGGGAGTCATCGTTGCG
The DNA here is from genome assembly GCA_052386615.1 of Methylophilaceae bacterium. GTDB lineage: Bacteria > Pseudomonadota > Gammaproteobacteria > Burkholderiales > Methylophilaceae > JBQTJZ01. Next base: position 1,057 of record JBQTJZ010000110.1, on the reverse strand, counting down.
TTTGAAGCGGCGGTAGCGGGGGGTATCCCTATCATTAAGGCCCTGCGTGAAGGGTTGGGGGCAAACCGAATTGAATGGATAGCGGGCATTATCAATGGCACGACGAACTTTATTTTGACTGAAATGCGCGACAAAGGTTTAGCGTTTTCCGATGTGTTGAAAGAGGCGCAGCGACTAGGCTATGCCGAAACTGACCCAACCTTCGATATCGAAGGTATCGACGCTGCGCACAAGCTAACGATTATGGCAGCGATTGCATTTGGCATGCCGATGAAATTTGACGCAGTCTATACCGAGGGCATTACCAAATTACAGCAAACTGACATTAAGTATGCCGAAGAACTGGGTTATCGCATCAAATTATTGGGGATTACCAAGCACAATGGGAACGGTGTTGAACTGCGTGTACACCCGACCTTGATCCCAGAAAAACGCTTAGTGGCAAATGTGAATGGTGCGATGAACGCTGTGGTCGTTAAAGGGGATGCAGTTGGCCCAACGCTTTATTACGGCGCAGGCGCAGGCGCAGAACCTACTGCCAGTGCGGTGGTGGCAGATTTGATGGATGTTGCACGTTTAAGTGACGCCAGTGTCGAGCAGCGCGTCCCTTATTTAGGCTTTCAGGCCGGGCAACTTAACGATTTGCCGATTCTATCGATTGCAGAGACCAATAGTGCCTATTACCTGCGCTTACGTGCATCAGATAAGCCAGGTGTGCTGGCAGGGGTGACTAAAATACTGGCAGATCGTACTATTTCGATTGATGCCATGCTGCAAAAAGAGCCTGAAGATAATGAAACAGAAGCTGACATCGTCATATTAACGCATCAAACTATCGAAAAAAACCTGGATGCAGGTATTACCGAAATTGAGACTTTGCCTGCTATCGTGGGTAAAGTCATCAAGCTGCGCATGGAAGAGCTTGGTAAGTAGTCGATTAAACGGCAAGTAGGTGATTGATTAAATGAAGTATATTTCTACTCGCGGGCAATCGCCTGCATTAGGGTTTAGCGAAATTTTGCTGGGGGGTCTTGCGCCAGATGGCGGCTTATACTTG
>JBQTJZ010000109.1:0-8759 GCA_052386615.1 Methylophilaceae bacterium | reverse complement strand
GTTAAGCATAAAACCTTCCCTGCTGCTGAGCACAGTTACTAATGCAAGTCGTTGAAACCATTGCCGCCTTAAGAAATATTCTCAACACAGAGTACAGTGTCGCGTTCGTGCCGACCATGGGTAATCTGCATGCGGGTCATCTCCATTTGGTAGAAATCGCCAAACAATATGCGGATTGCGTGGTGGTAAGCGTTTTTGTCAACCCGCTACAATTTGGCGCAAATGAAGACTTAGCCAACTACCCGCGTACTTTGGCAGCGGATTGTGAAAAACTGGCAGCAGTCGGCGCGCATATGGTATTCACGCCAAGCACTGACGAGGTGTATCCAGAGTCCAATGGTAAGCTTTTGAATCAAACCATGACCATTCACCCCCCCGCTATTGCAGATGAGCTATGTGGCAGAAGCCGACCTGGTCACTTTGCTGGCGTTGCCACCGTTGTGATGAAGCTATTTAACATCGTGCAACCCACTATTGCCGTGTTTGGGAAAAAAGATTTTCAGCAACTTTTTATTATTAAAGAACTCGTCAAACAGTTTAATTACCCTATCACTATTATTGCTGGTGAAACCGTGCGAGAAAAAGACGGTTTGGCGATGAGTTCACGCAATAGTTACTTAAGCGATTCTGCACGTGCTTCTGCGAATCAATTAAATAGCGCTTTGCAAGACATTGTTAATCAAATCGATCGTGGTAGTAATAACTATAAACTACTGGAAATCCAGGCGAAAAATACGCTTAGCCGGAGTGGTTGGCTGGTTGATTACATTGCCATTAGAGCGGCAGCTACCCTTAAACCAGCCACTACCCTCGATCAAGCCTTGGTAGTTTTGGGGGCGGCCAAGCTTGGGACAACCCGACTGATTGACAATATTGAGTTTTGCGCTAAACCGTTGAACTGATTATAATAAGTACCCTTTTATCGCCACCAAAGCGCCCTACCGAAAAATCATATGCAAAGAACCATGCTCAAATCCAAGTTGCACCGTGTGCACGTGACTCACAGCGAACTCGATTACGAAGGCAGTTGTGCCATAGACGAAACCCTGCTGGATGCGGCAAACATTCGGGAGTATGAGCAGATTAGCCTCTATAACGTCACTAATGGTGAGCGCTTTAGCACCTACGCAATCCGCGCCAAGCAGAATTCTGGCATTATTTCGGTGAATGGTGCTGCTGCGCATAAAGCGCGTCCTGGTGACATTTTAATTATCGCCAGCTACGCTCATTATACTGAGATCGAGCTTGTCCAATTTGCCCCGCAGCTAGTGTATGTCAATGCACAAAACCGTATCCAACATCAACGCAATACCATTCCAGCACAGGTCGCCTAAAGCATGACAACAGAACACCCTATTTTTGACTTAGAAGCAATGAAACTCGCCACGATCGATGCGCTTGAAGATATTAAAGCATTCGACATTACTGTGATGGACGTACGTAAACTGACTTCGCTCACCAACTATATGATAGTAGCCAGCGCCAGCTCTACGCGTCAGGCTAAAGCCATTGCCGATAATGTCTGCGTAAAATTGAAAGAAAAAGGGTTTAATATTCGCAGCACGGAAGGTGGCAACGAAGGAGAATGGGTATTGGTAGATTTAGATGATATTGTGGTACATATCATGATTCCGGCGACACGCGCTTACTACAACCTTGAACAGCTTTGGAGCGAAACAACTGCTCGCCGTAGCTCGAGTCCGCAAGCCCAAAGCGCATCCGCCGTTTAATCCCATGAAGCTTCGTATCATCTCAGTCGGTCATAAAATGCCTGATTGGGTTGAAGCTGCGTGTGACGAATACATAAAACGTATGCCGCGCGAATTTTCAATTGAAATCATCGAGATTAAACCAGACAAACGCGCTGACGGTAAAAATAGCAGTGTAGTGCAAGAGGCGGAAGCAAAACGCATTTTAGAAGTTGCTGGCAAAGATTTTTTAATTGCATGTGATGAGCACGGCCAACAAATCACCACCTTACAACTTGTCGATAAAATGCAGTTTTGGCAAACTTTGGGCAAAGATGTCTGTATTATCGTTGGCGGGGCAGATGGCTTACATCCTAGTCTCAAACAGCAAGCAGATTTTAAGTGGGGGCTATCAAACCTAACCCTGCCACACGCTTTTGTCCGCGTATTGCTGTGCGAACAACTGTACCGTAGCTATTCCATCTTACAGCGTCATCCCTATCACCGCGAGTAAGCATGTCACTCAATACATCACTTGTTTGGTTTCGACGCGACCTGCGCGATTTTGACCATGCAGCGCTCTATCATGCCCTTAAATCCTCTAAAGCTGTGTATTGCGTATTTATTTTCGACACTGAGATTTTAGACAAGCTCCCCCATAAAAAAGACCGTCGTGTAGAATTTATCTGGGAAAGTGTGCGCGAGTTAAAAACGGCATTGCAAAATAAAGGCAGTGATTTAATTATAAAGCACGGTAAAGCCCGAGAACTCATTCCGCAACTTGCTGTGGAACTAAAAGTGAACGCGGTATTTACCAACCGCGATTACGAACCAAGCGCAGTGCAACGCGATGTAGATGTCGCAACACAACTCGCTCGGCATAGGATGCTATTTTATGACTTCAAAGATCAGGTCATTTTCGAAAAAGATGAGGTGTTAAGCTTAAGCAATCATCCTTACAGTGTGTTTACGCCTTATCGCAACGCGGCCCTAAAAAAGCTTAATGATTTTTACCTGAAACCCTACCCCGTTGATCGTTACACACAGAACCTAGCAAAAATAGCGCCTAGTGCCCTCATATCTCTAGAATCGCTTGGATTTTCACGTACCAATCTTGCTGACATGAGGCTACCTACAGGCATGACGGGTGGCGCAAAATTATTCGAAGATTTTACAGCGCGCATGCATCACTACAAACAAGCACGTGACTTTCCTGCGGTGAAAGGGGTTTCGTATTGTTCGGTACATTTACGTTTTGGCACGGTGTCTATTCGTCACTTAGCCAGAACCGCGCGCGATATGGCGAATGGCGGTGCGGAGAGCTGGCTCAATGAGCTCATTTGGCGTGATTTTTACTTTCAACTATTGCACCACCAGCCACAGCTTGCAAATGGAAAATCATTCAAAAGTGAGTTTGAACATTTACTTTTCCCCAATGATGAAGGCTTGTTCAAGGCTTGGTGCACGGGCAAAACTGGTTACCCCTTGGTCGATGCTGCCATGCGACAAATTAACCAAACTGGCTTTATGCATAACCGCTTACGTATGGTGGTAGCCAGTTTTTTAGTCAAAGATTTGCTCATCGATTGGCGTTGGGGTGAACGCTATTTTGCCGAAAATCTTATCGATTTCGATTTCAGCGCTAATAATGGTGGCTGGCAATGGGCAGCCTCTACTGGTTGTGATGCACAGCCTTGGTTTCGTATTTTCAATCCAGTGACACAAAGTGAACGGTTTGATGCAACGGGTAAATTTATACGTAAATACGTACCTGAATTAGCCAATTGTAGTGACAAAGAAATTCATGCCCCCTGGCAAATTTCGTCAATTCGTCAACATCTCATTCATGTCGAAGTGGGTAAAAACTATCCAGCTCCCATTGTCGATCATGCTACACAGCGAGCATTGGCACTGAGTTTATACAAAAGTATTGATTCAAATAAAATAAAGGCATAGATATTGCTTTAACAAACATGGCAAACACTTTGATAATTAACGTTGTATATTTACAACATAATTTTCACTCAAGACTTGCTTGGGTATGGACAATTGCGGTCTTGTTAGCGATAATGCCATGAAAGATTGCCTGACGCATGCAGATTTATTGAATAATAATTTAAACAATTCATATAAGAGCGATACTATAAATGCAATTTAAGCTAATTAAACTACTCCTCAGTTGCGCCTTGATTATCATGATCACAGGGTGCGCCACCCAAGCGAATAAAGACCCGTTAGAAGGGGTTAACCGTGGTGTTTACAAATTCAATGATGTAGCAGATAAGATTTTGTTTAAACCCGTAGCAACAGCTTATAAAGCTGTAACGCCTTCGCCGATACGCAAAGGGTTTAATAACTTTTTCAATAATCTAGGTTCAATTACCACTGTTCTTAATGATTTATTGCAGCTTAAATTTGCCAATGCATTTACAGATGCAGGTCGCTTTGTTATTAACAGCACATTTGGTTTAGCTGGTTTTATCGATGTTGCCAGTATGGACAATATTCCAAAACATCAAGAAGATTTTGGTCAAACACTTGGACATTGGGGGGTAGGTAATGGGCCTTACTTAGTGTTGCCTTTTTTGGGAGCCAGTACTTTGCGTGATACTACCGGATTTGTCTTTGACAGAATAACTTCTGACCCTATCACTTATACGCACAATATAGGTGAAATACGTTTGCATAATCAGCTACGTGCCGCCCAGATTGTAGATACTCGCACCGAGTTGCTTGAAGCAAAAGACATCGCTGATGATGCCTCGCTTGATCCTTATGCTTTTACACGTGATGCTTACTTGCAACGCCGTGGCAGTTTAGTGCAAGATGGTTTGGTGCCTAAAGAATTTCTTAATAACAATGATGGCTTTGAGCCAGCAGATGAAGATATTCCTGCCACAGAGCCTGTTAAGGAAACGACGGAAACTAAGTAGTTGGTAATGTTCACAAAAGCCCCTACATGGGGCTTTTTTACATTTTACTCTCGGCTACTCGGCCGAAGCTACAGTCATGCGCTCTATCAAAATAGAACCTGTCTGTTTTGAGCTATGTGGAATACTGTCTGTACCAATTGCGATGATTTGATGCAACATGTCTTTCATATTGCTGGCAATGGTGATTTCTTCAACTGGGTGCGTAATCACGCCTTTTTCTACCCAAAACCCTGCAGCACCTCGCGAATAATCACCAGTGACCATATTCAAGCCCTGCCCAAGCACTTCGGTCACCAACAAACCAGTGCCCATCATGGTTAATAACTCGGCAAATGATTGCCCCGTAGACTGCACTAGCAGATTATGCGCGCCGCCCGCATTACCTGTTGTTTGTAGTCCAAGCTTGCGCGCGGAATAACTTCCTAGGATATAGCCCTGTAGTACGCCGTTTTCCAGCAATTTACGTGAATGCGTAGCAACGCCCTCATTATCAAACGGGCTACTGGCAACGCCTTTTCTAAGGTGAGGCAGCTCTTCAATAGTAAGTAGTGAAGAAGCGATTTGCTGATGCAAGCTATCGCACAAAAAAGACGATTTTCGATATAAATTACCGCCAGATATCGCATTGGTCAAAGACGAGATGATGCCACTGGCTAGATTGGCTTCGAACAACACAGGGTATTGCCCCGTTTTGATGGGTCGTGCCCCCAAACGCCGCACTGTACGTTCCCCCGCCTGCCTGCCCACATATTCGGCTGATTCCATATCGTTCGCATCGCGCGCATTGCTATACCAGTAATCACGCTGCATAGCATTCTCGTCTTCCGCAATCACAGAGCAGCTAATACTATGACGTGAGCTTGCATAACCTCCTACAAAACCATGGCTATTGGCATAGGCAAAAACGCCTTCGCTGGTAGAAACGTTGGCGCCCTCAGAATTGCTTATCCGTTCTTTATCGACCTCTAAAGCGGCCGCCTCGCATTGCTTAGCCATTTCCAACGCTTTATCTACAGCTAATGGCCACGGGTGATATAAATCTAAATCCGGTATAGTACTTGCCATTAAGCTGGCCTCGGCTAAGCCACAAAATGCATCTTTTGCAGTAAATTTAGCAATATTGCAAGCGGCATGCACGCTGTCTTTCAACGCCTGCGTGCTTAAGTCTGAGCTACTGGCGTTGCCTTTTTGCTGACCAAAATACACCGTAATCGAAACCCCTTTATCACGATGGTATTCAATATTTTCAGTTTCGCCCAATCGCACCGAAACACTTTGCCCGGTGCCAAAACTCACATCGGCTTCTGCGCTGGAAGCGCCTGCTTGGCGAGCTAGCTTGAGCACATCCTGACTTATTTGTTTTAAAGACGCTAAATCCATCGGTTTTCTATTCGTTAATCTAATGCACTAAAACTGTTATCATACCGTGCATCAGCATCATCTACGCCACGCACCATTAAAAACATGCAAGATAAACACGAATTAACCTCCCATATCAGCAAAACCAGACTCAAAGCAGAAGCTGAAGCACAGCAAGCCATTGGTAAAAAACTAATTGCCTTACCCAAGGATAGACTGAACAAGCTCACCTTGCCAGAAGCTTTGTATGAGGCAGTGACAGAAGCCAAACGGCTGACGGCAAACGGCGCAGTTCGCCGTCAATTACAGTATATAGGGCGCTTGATGCGCGATATCGACACCGCGCCTATCGTTGAACATTTATCCCGTTGGGAAGGTAATCATCAGCAGGAAAACGCGCGCTTTCATAGTTTGGAACGCTGGCGCGACAGGCTGATTAGTGAATCCAATTCGCCGCAGTCCAACGCATTACAGGAGTTTGTTGCACACTACCCTCATGCAGATATTCAACAACTACGTACTTTAAGCCGTAATGCCCAAAAAGAACAATTTGCGCAAAAATCGCCTAAAAGTAGCCGTGAACTATTCAAATTGTTACGCGAAACCAGTGAACATGCAGAAGCAGATTTATCGCCGATACACACAGCCCTACAAAATCAAGACGAAAACCAAAAGTTATGAAAAAACGGTACTCTCTTTTTATTGCTCTGTTGCTTTTCTCTAGCTTCGTCTTTGCTGCGGAGTCTAGCGCTGCGCAAACAATAAATTTAACCAATCACTGGGTAGGATTTTCTGCGCTTATTTTATTTTTTCTCGCTTACTTGGTTGTGATGGCAGAAGAATTTATTCATCTACGCAAATCAAAACCGGTAATGCTCGCTGCAGGGCTTATTTGGGCTATTATCGCATGGCACTATCAATCCCATGATATTCCGCACCTAGTTGAACAAGCGCTGCGTCACAACCTACTAGAATATGCAGAACTGATGCTATTTTTAATCGTGGCGATGACGTTTATTAACGCCATGGATGAACGCCACGTGTTTGAGGCGCTACGTACTTGGCTGATTAGACAAGGTTTAGGCTACCGTGCCTTGTTTTGGGTAACTGGTCTTTTAGCATTCTTCATCTCTCCTGTAGCAGACAATCTCACTACCGCGTTATTAATGGGTGCAGTCGTCATGGCGGTTGGCGGTAGCCATAAAAAATTTGTATTACTAGCTTGTATTAATCTAGTGATTGCTGCGAATGCGGGGGGCGCATTTAGCCCATTTGGTGATATTACGACATTAATGGTATGGCAAAAAAACATTCAGGCCACGAATGGCGCTGTCACCTTCTGGACATTCTTTTCACTCTTTATTCCCGCTTTCCTCAACTGGATTGTTCCGGCAGCCATCATGCATTTTGCTGTGCCCAACGAGAAGCCCAGAGGTAATAGCATACAACTGCCTATGAAGCGGGGGGCGGCAGTGATTATGCTGCTATTTTTAATCACCATCGCTATGGCTGTTACTTTCCACAGTATACTGGCGTTACCCTCGGTGGTCGGCATGCTCACAGGATTGAGCTTTTTACAGATTTTTTCCTACTTTTTAAGAATAAAAGGTGAGAAAACTGAATTTACCAATCATAGGGCTGGCGACTTAAGTAACCCTATTCCTTATGATATTTATGCCAAAATCGCGCGTGCAGAATGGGATACGCTGTTTTTCTTTTACGGCGTGATTATGTGTGTGGGCGGTCTTGGTTTTATCGGTTATCTCACCATGCTTTCCCAAACCATCTATGGCGGCTGGGGGGCAACCAATGCCAATATCGCCATTGGCATCATCTCCGCTTTTATCGACAACATTCCTGTAATGTTTGCTGTACTCACCATGATGCCTGATATGTCAATTGGACAATGGATGCTGGTCACGCTCACAGCAGGTGTTGGCGGATCACTACTCTCGATTGGTTCTGCCGCTGGCGTAGCCCTCATGGGCCAAGCCCGTAGTAGCTACACTTTTTTTGGGCATCTCAAATGGCTGCCTGCCATCGCTCTTGGCTATGTGGCTAGCATTGCCAGCCATTTATATTTGAATAGCCACCTGTTTTAGCTAGCGACTATTTAGATTGGCGGTAGTCACCGCTGGTTGCCCGTTACGCTCATAAGCAATCTCTACCGTTTTGCCTTGATATTGTCTAGCTACTAGGGATAACGTCTCTGGCTTTTCTAGTTCAATACTCCCCATCTTTAGTAATACATCACCTCGTAACAAGTTGGCTTTAGCTGCTGGCGAATCTTTAATCACCGCTAACACCTTCAGTCCGTTTTCCGCATCCGCAGTCCCATCAGCATTTACGGGCTTAAGCTTAATAATATGCACCCCCAATAATGGCATGGGCAATTTTGCCCAATAACTTGCATAATATTTGTATTTTTCTTCTGCTTGTTTTAAGTCTTTTTCGTCGATCTCACCTGTCGTTTTGGCTGCCGGCTTAATCGCCTCAATGTTGGAAAGTGAGGTTTGTTTAGAGGCATATTTGGTATAGACCAGCACCGTATCAGCCTTGATTGATTTTGCATGCTGCAGAGCAAGCTCCGGCTTTACATCGCCTGCCTCAAAGCCACTACTACCCATCAAGTCGTAGCCATTTTCTAGCATGCTAATATTATCTTCGTCTTTATGATTACTCACATACATTGCAGTCTGGGGGTTTGCTTGTAATGATTGCAAATTACCCGCGTTCTGTTCTTTATAGTGCTTTTCAAACAAGTTTTCTGCTGCATGTG
>JBQTJZ010000108.1:0-3555 GCA_052386615.1 Methylophilaceae bacterium | reverse complement strand
TGCGTCTGAAGAAGGACGCGTGTAACTAACGGCATGAGTCAATATAGCCGCAACGAGCGCAATGCCAATGCGGGCATTGTGGTAGGCATTACGCCAAAGCAAGATTACCCTGACAATCCGCTTGCCGGTATAGAACTACAACGCAAACTGGAGGCCAACGCCTACATCATGGGCGGTAGCAATTACCATGCGCCGGCTCAGCTCGTTAAAGACTTTTTGGCAAATAAGCCCTCCACAAAATTTGGCGAAGTGCATCCGTCTTACATGCCTGGCGTACATCTGACTAATTTGGATAACGCCTTGCCCGAATTTGCAATCTCCGCTATACGCGAAGCGATACCTGCTTTTGCCAAACAAATTCAAGGTTTTGATTTACCTGATGCGGTATTGACAGCCGTTGAAACACGCACCTCATCGCCGATTAAAATCACGCGTAACGATGAAACCTTGCAAAGTATCAACACCAAGGGTTTGTATCCCTGTGGCGAGGGCGCAGGTTATGCGGGCGGCATTTTATCAGCAGGCGTAGATGGCATTAGAGTAGCAGAAGCCGTAAGCTTATCGCTGGGCAAAATCAACAATAGTTAACCCTAATTTAGGGCTATACTTAGCATGATTTATGCGCATCTGAATGAACTCAATTTTATAACACCGATTGAAAGGAAACATTATGAAAGCAAATGTAGGTGGCATTGATAAAATCATCCGAATTGTGGTGGGAATTGCTTTAATTGCTTGGGTATTACTTGCTGGCGGGCCTGTTTGGGCATGGTTTGGCGTGGTAATCCTCGCAACCGGATTGTTTAATTTTTGTGGTGCTTATGCTTTGCTGGGCATGAATACCTGTAAAAAATAATCGCGAGTGCTAGATTTTTTATGCCGCAATCACATTCACTGCTTGTGTGGCGGTCTTACCTAAGCTATCTACCCAGTTGACGGTGATTTTGTCGCCCAAAGCCGCGCCTTTCACGCGAAAGGTCAGATAAGGATTTTTCGAGATACCAGTACCTAATTGCATTTCCAGAACTGGTTTTTCGTTTAAAGAAATCGTCACTAATTGAATAAAATGGGCTGGGATTAATTGCCCAAAATCATCTTTGCCGCGACCAGTATGCATTGGATGGGTAATGATTGCCTTAATTTCCGCTGCATTTTCTTTATCGGCTTCTGGCAGTAACTTGGCGCGAATTTTCATGGTAGATTCAAATTTCTCATTCGCACTTCCGCCACCACCACAGCCATTTTCCAGCACTTCAACTTTTTTGCTGACAGTAAAATATTGGCTGCCGGCTTTCACAATAAATTTGATATCTGAGGTTTCTGCCATCTTGATACGCGTCACTAACTGTGGCAACGCGCCATTTGCAAACATGAAGTTACCAATCAAAGCGGTTGGGTTACGCTCTACCAGCACCGCAATCGCCTCCGTATTGGGAATGCGACTTTTCACTTCTATTTGCACAATAGCGCCATTTTCTGCGCGATCTGGCGCGACAATCTCAATTTCTTTACTCAGAATTTCGTTACTCACTGCTAATAATTTCTCTGCTTCGCTGGCTTTAACCGCATCGAAAGCTGGTTTATTCCATACCGCTGCTATTGCTCTAAATGGCAATAGCAAAGTAGATACGGTGACACCCATTACAACCCTTAAAAAATCTCTACGTTTCATCACTTAACATTGTCCTAGCTTGGTTTTTGTTTGTCTTGCAGGCGCTGTAGCTCTTTTAAGCGTGCCTCGGCAATTGATTTTTCATAAAAACTGCCATCTTTGGCTTTCACTGCAAAATCCATCTGCTCCACTGCTTTGCTTAAATTATATTTGCGATAATATGCCTCGCCCTGCGCTTGATATTTCAGTAAATCTTTACCTTTGACCGAATAAGCTTTCGCAAGTAACTCATAAAAATAAGCATCATTTGGATACGCGCTTTGCTTCTCTTGTACAAGTTTAATGGCTTTATCCGCTTGTTTTATCGCTAAAAAATGTTCGGCATACCCATAAATCAAGGCACGATTATTTGGAAATAATTTTAGCCCTGCAGCGTATTGGTTAGCCGCAGCCTGCGGATTATTGCGCGCTACTTCCACTCGTGCGCTTAGATTCTCAATAAATGTATTGTTGACCGCACTGGATTTTAACCATTTAAGTTGATTGCCTGCGCCCGCCACATCGTTTTTGCGCAACATCGCTACTGCCAACCCATAATGTTCTGCGGTTTCATTCACAAAACGTCCTTCTTTAATATTGTCTTGGAACTGATCAATCGCTGTTTGCGTCAACCCCTGGCTGGCGCGCAATTTGGCACGTACTAAATGATATTCCAAACTATCTGCCACTTGTTTGTAGGGCATAGTTTCCACACGGTTCGCCACATCGGCAATGCGCTCGGTAGTCAGTGGATGCGTACGTAAAAAGCTAGGCGCGGTACCTTCCACAAACCTCGATCCTCGCTGCAAGGTGGTAAAAAATGCAGGCATGCCGCGTGGATCAAATCCTGCATTCTCTAAAATGGTCAAGCCTACACGATCCGCCTCGCGCTCATGCTCACGCGTATAATCCAACTGTCTCTGCACGGTGGCGGCAGAGGATGTGGCTAGCGCGCCGGTAGCTAACTCTGGATTTGCTCGCGACACCAACAATGCTAATGCAACCCCGGCAATGTTCTTAAAAGTGTCATATTTTTGTTGTGCCAGCATACGCGCTAAGTGACGCTGTGTCACATGACCTATCTCGTGGCCTAACACACCGGCTAATTCTGATTCGGTATTCGAAGCCAAAAATAAACCTGTATGTACGCCAATTACGCCACCTGGCATCGCAAACGCATTGATGGAGTTATCGTTCACTACAAAAAAGTTAAATGCCTGACGCTTGTCATCACTCACGGCAGCTAATCGATTACCTAGCGCTTGTAAATAATCAATCACTTCAACATCTTGTACCACTTCATCACTCACTGCTACTTCGCGTAAAATCTGCTCGGCGATGCGCTGCTCGTCCAGCGGAGAAAGCACGGTTTGCGAAGCATCCCCTAAATCGGGCAAATTATTACTCGCATCATCAGGTAGGCTAATGTCCAAATCTGTCGGTCTAGTATAACTTTTGCCCGATAATGCCGGCTTCGCCGTTTTTGCTGTTACGTCTGCCCACGTGCTACCAGCAGAGGTTAACGTAGCAAACAACAATGCTGTAGAAATGAATAAGTTTTTTAGTTTCATTGTTGCTATGATAATGTCTTTGCGGTGCAAGTTCACCCCGAATAGTAAATTAGAGAGCTAGCTATGAGCAGATTAACCCACTTCGACAACAGCGGCCAAGCCCACATGGTAGATGTAGGCGATAAGCTGCAGACCAAGCGCGTTGCGGTTGCCAGCGGCAATATTAGTATGTTGCCAGCCACGCTAAAACTCATTCAACAAGGCGATGCCAAAAAAGGCGATGTGCTTGGTGTAGCGCGTATTGCAGCGATTCAAGCCAGCAAAAAAACATCTGATTTAATTCCACTTTGCCACCCGATTAGTTTAAGTAAGGTTTCTATAACGTTTGATGTG
>JBQTJZ010000107.1:0-7031 GCA_052386615.1 Methylophilaceae bacterium | reverse complement strand
TGCTGGACATGGATTACGGCGATAGTCTGGTGATTGGCAATCGCGCGTTTCATTTAGAGCCGCGTGCGATTAACGAGCTGGCTTTTTCACTGATGCAAGGGCTCAAAAAAGGGGGGATGGCTGCGGTAGGCAAGCATTTTCCCGGTCACGGTTTTGTGGTGGCCGATTCGCATGTGAGTATTCCTGTTGATGAGCGTGCGTTTGACCAAATTGCGCAAAATGATATGCAGCCATTTCGCCAAATGATCGATGAAGGGTTGCCTGCCATTATGCCTGCTCACGTGATTTATCCTAAAGTAGACGACAAACCTGCTGGGTTTTCAGCCAAATGGCTGCAAAAGGTTTTACGAGAGCGGTTAGGGTTTAACGGCGTGATTTTTAGCGATGATTTGAGTATGGAGGGCGCAACGGTGGGTGGCGACGTGACGACGCGTAGCCTAGCTGCACTCAATGCAGGTTGCGATATGGTGCTGCTCTGTAATCGACCAGACTTAGCCGATGACTTGCTTCAAAATCTAACATGGAGCATGCCTGCACAAAGTATCACGCGCCTTGCGCGCATGCACGGCGCAAGACATCCACAAGAGATGAACCATTTGCATGAGAACGCCGATTTTGTGGCAGCGGTAAAACGTGTTGGCATGGTGGGTGTTGTGGAAGCCGATTTATTCGCATAAGTCATGCGGATTGCATAAAAAATTAACAATTTGTTACTTGAAACTTTTGCTTAAAGTCGCTATCTTATGCGTATTGCCATTTGGCAATTATTAAAAGGAACTGTAATGTTAGATGATATGCAAGTATTAGGTCGTGAAACCAGTGTAAGCACACAAAACAAAGTGTTGCGCAACACTTACGCCATGCTTGGACTTACCATGATTCCAACCGTGATTGGTGCGATGATTGGTATGAAAATGAATTTTACGTTTGCTGCTGAACATCCGTTTATGTTTGCGATTGGCGCATTGGCGGTGATGTATGGGTTGTTTGCCGCAATCTCTGCAAACCGTAACAGCAGTATTGGCGTGGTCCTGTTATTAGGGCTTACATTTTTATTGGGCTTAATGTTGGGCCCTATTTTGCAATTTGCGCTCAATTTGCGTAATGGTGCGCAAATTGTAGGGTTGGCAGCAGGCGGCACCGGAATCGTATTACTAACAATGTCTGCGATTGCAACCACCACTAAAAAAGACTTTAGCTTTATGGGCAAGTTTTTGTTAGTAGGGATTATTTTGCTGATCGTAGCTTCTTTAGCTAATATCTTTTTGCAAATCCCAGCGATGGCGCTCGCGCTTTCTGGCGTAGGCGTATTGTTGTTCTCTGCGTTTATTCTGTACGATGTAAGCCGTATTGTGACGGGCGGTGAAACGAATTACATCATGGCGACCTTAGGGCTATACATGAGTATATATAACTTGTTTACCAGTTTGTTGCATCTGCTTACCGGTTTAATGGGCAATAATGATTAAGTAGTGGTAGCAATAAAAAACCCGCTTAGGCGGGTTTTTATTGCGCTTTGATTCTTCGTTGCTTAAAAAACGCACTTAACACAGCACCACATTGTTCTGCTAAAACACCCCCAACCACTTCCGTGTGATGATTGAGTTTGGGTTCATCCATTAAATTAATCACACTGCCACAGGCGCCTGTTTTAGCATCGCTGGTGCCAAAAACCAGTTTTGCCAGCCGTGCATGCTGAATCGCTCCAGTGCACATCGCACATGGTTCAAGCGTGACGTAGAGGGTGCAATCTACCAATCTATAATTGCCCAAGTGCTTCGCTGCTTGGCGTAGGGCAATAATCTCTGCATGCGCAGTTGGATCGTGCAGACCAATGGGTACATTGCTGCCCTGACCAATAATTTGACCATTTCTCACTACAATGGCACCGACAGGAACTTCGCCATTTTGTGCCGCTACTTTGGCTAATTCTAGCGCAGCTTGCATAAAAACGAGTTCAGTTTCCATGCTACCAGTTACTCTGAGGAGCCATTCTTATCCGCCCAACGTACTAATACATAGATTAAGCCTAACACGAAGGCACCCCCTACCCAGATGCTGATTTCTTCGAGTGTGGGGCTAGCGTCTTGTACGGGCATTACAATAAGCTTGCGCAGGAATAGCACAAGCACTACCTCGATAAAAGTTTCAACACGCAGTTTACTACCCATTAAATAGCGTATCTCAGCAGAAATAAGCGCAGAAACCGACCATAACAACATGAGTGTCCCCAACGCATGCAAAAAACCATGCACTAAGTTATGCGCATCTGCCGCCTTAAGCACATCTTGAAAGAACAACCAAGTAAACATAAGCACAGACACTGCAAGCGCCAACCCGATGACGATATGCGCAAAGCCATTTAGCCAAAGCATGGCTTTTATGGCCATTCTGTTGAAAGGTTCAAATTCTCGAGGTAATTGGTCTTGGGTCATTTTATTTCCTTACATTTGAGATATTGAATTTAACCATAAACAACCCCATGTTTAACAACAGAGTACAATTTAGTGACAATAAATTTTTAGGTTAAAAATGAGAATCAGAAAATCCAAAGAACGAGGCCACGCTAATCGTGGCTGGTTAGATAGTTTTCACTCTTTCTCCTTTGCCAGTTATTTCGATCAAAACTGGATGGGTTTCTCAGTACTCCGCGTCATCAATGAAGATAAAATTATGCCCGGTAAAGGTTTTGGTACCCATGCACATCAAGATATGGAGATTATTACCTATGTCATCGAAGGTGAGCTGGCGCATCAAGATAGTTTGGGCAATACACAGGTACTGCGTGCTGGCGAAGTGCAGCGCATGACGGCGGGCTCGGGGATCGAGCATAGCGAGTTTAACGCTTCTGACAGCAATCCTTTGCATTTAATCCAAATCTGGATTGAGCCAAATCAATTTGATTTAACGCCAGCTTATGAAGATAAAATTTTTACTGATGCGCAAAAAAATAATCAATGGTGTTTATTGGCTTCGGAGGATACTTTTCAGGGGTCATTAAAAATACATCAAAATATGGCACTTTATGCGGCTAAGCTGTCTGAACGAAAACAATTAGACTATGCGCTAAAAAAAGGTCGTTGTGCTTATCTACATGTGGTGCAAGGCACTGCTCAGATTAATGGAAAACGACTCGCAACAGGCGATGCAGCTCTTTTTGATGATGCCGCGTCTATCAACATCAAAGTAAGTTATGCGGCTGAATTACTGCTGTTCGATTTGCCCATAAAGAAAGAGTAACGCATGAAAAAAGTGTTGAACAAAATCGGCCTAGCCAGCTTATTGTTATTGTTTGCTGGGCTTGCCTATGCCGATCAAGAGGCGTATCGAATTGATGACAGCCACAGTTTTGCCAATTGGTCTGTTCGTCATGTGGCGTCTAAAACGTCGGGTACGTTTAGTGATATCAAAGGCAAAATTTTAATTGACCGCGAAAATCTTGCCAATTCGAGTGTAGAAGCCAAAATTAATATGCTCAGCGTGAATAGTAGTCATGCTAAGCGTGATGACCATATTAAAAAAGCAGATTATTTGGATGTGGCAAAATTTGCTGAAATGACTTTCGTAAGTCGTAAAATTGAGGCAAAAAACAATAACGAAGGCACGATTACGGGGCTATTCACGATGCATGGTATAACAAAAGAAATGATTTTTCCATTCAAAGTACTTGGTTTTGGCCAAGACCCATGGGGTGGGCAGCGGATGGGCATTGAAGCACACACCAAACTCAAAGCGAGCGATTTTGGCTTTGGTTGGGGGATTAAACCCAACGCATCGGTGGGAGATGACATTGAGATTACACTGCTGATTGAAGGTGTAAAGTTACCAGTAGAAAAAGCAATTATTTAATTTGAGACCTTTTTACGAATGTCTGCACTACGTTCGCCTATTCGTAAAAAAGGCTCAACCCACTAAAATTTGGAGAGATGCATGCCGCAAGATTTATTTAGTCCGACGAAGTTAGGTTCGATTAGCCTGAAAAACCGTATGGTCATGGCGCCCTTAACCCGCAACAGGGCAGGTGAGGCTGGCGTGCCACATTCGCTTAACACTACGTATTATGAGCAACGTGCCAGTGCAGGTTTAATCGTCACTGAGGCTACGCCTATCTCAGCGATGGCGCATGGATATCCGGCGTTACCAGGTATTTATACCGATGCACAAGTTGCAGGCTGGAAAAAAATTACCGAAGCTGTGCATGCCAAAGGCGGCAAGATTGTATTACAGCTCTGGCATGTTGGCCGTATCTCTCATCCTACACTTTTGCCAAACGGTGCAGAGCCTGTGGCACCTTCCGCGCTTAAACCCGCAGGTCAAGCTTTTACCTATCAAGGGCTGGTGGACTACGTTGAGCCACGCGCCCTAGACGCCATTGAGTTGCCGAATATCGTCAATGATTATGTGCACGCGACCAAGTGTGCACTTGCCGCAGGATTTGATGGTGTGGAGGTGCATGCAGCGAATGGCTATTTGATTGACCAGTTTTTACGTGATGGTAGCAATAAGCGCACGGATAATTATGGGGGCAGTTTTGAGAATCGCACACGCTTTTTGTTTGAGGTGGTTAAAGCTGTGGTGGATACCGCAGGTGCAGACAAAGTGGGTGTACGTATTTCGCCAGTAAACCCATTTAACGATATGCAAGACAGCAATCCACAAGCGCTGTTCAATTATGTGGTCACTGCTTTGAATCAGTTTAATTTGGCCTATTTGCATGCAGTAGAAGGTGGTATTCACGGGGGTGGTGAATCTGAGCCATTTGATTTTATCGCCATGCGTAATTTATTTAAAGGCGCCTACATGGCAAATCTTGCCTATGACAAAGCGCGGGGTAATGCAGCTATCTCTAGTGGCCATGCAGATGTGATTGCTTACGGCGTACCATTTATTGCGAATCCAGATTTGGTTGAGCGCTACAAAAAGGATGCCCCCTTGAATGAAGCAGACCCAACCTCATTTTATGGCGGTAGCGAAAAAGGCTACACTGACTACCCAACACTTTAATCAGCGCTAAAAAGGATATTGAATGCAAAAACCGGCCATTACCCAAGTGCCAATCGCAGAAACACTGGCTAGCCGCTGGAGCGGCCGCGCGTATGATGCAAAGAAGCTAGTATCGCAAGCGCAGATGATTGCCCTACTAGAGGCTGCGCGCTGGGCGCCTTCTTGTTTTGGTGATGAGCCTTGGCGCTTTATTGTTTGGAATAAACATACCGATGCTGGTGCTTGGCAGCATGCCTTCGATTGCCTAGTACCCGGCAACCAAGACTGGGTGAAGAACGCACCGGTGCTACTGTTAACCTGTGCAAATACGCTGTTTGACCATAATGAAAAACCGAATCGATTCGCGCAGTATGACACGGGCGCTGCCGCCGAAAACTTATGTTTGCAAGCGACACATTTGGGGCTAATGGCACATCAAATGGGAGGTTTTAATGCAGAACTGGCGCGCGAAAAATTTGGTATACCTGTAGGATTTACTTTAATGGCGATGATCTCAGTAGGCTATCCTGCCGATGTAACGACACTCGAAGGCGAGGTTTTGGCACGTGAAATGGCGGCACGTAAGCGTAAACCGCTCACTTCGCTATTTTTTCAGGGAAGTTGGGGAAATGCAGTCGATGTTAGTATTTAACCAAAAAGCAGGTGTCTAATAGAGTCGCCTCTGATAGAATCTTGCATTGATTAATTTAGAGCAAAATCATGGCTGTTATCGCACTCAACAAAACAAACTTTAAGCAAACGATCGAAAAAAATAATTTTGTCATTGTCGATTTTTGGGCGCCGTGGTGTGACCCCTGTGTTGCTTTTACCCCTACTTTTGAGGCGGCAGCGGTAAAAAACCCCGATATCGTTTTTGGTATGGTGAATACGGAGACAGATCCTGAGATTAGTGAATATTTCCAAGTGAATCAGATTCCAGGTATTTTGTTTATTCGGGAGCAGGCTGGTATTCACGCGCAAGTGGGCGAAGTGGGTGCGCCCGCGTTGGATGAAATGATTAAATGGGCGCGTGACTTCGATATGAAAACGATACGTCAATATTATGCAGCTGAAGACGCGAAAATAACTAAGAGATAGCTGATAAAAGCCGCTTTTTAGCGGCTTTTTTATAGATTATTAGCAAAGCAGGTTTAGAAGCCGCCTGTGGTGATAATACGGAAAATGTAGTATGCCCCCACTAGCATCATCAAGTACATCGGAATATTGCCGCTTTTTTTCGTTTCGTTTTTAGCGGGAGTAGAAAACCAGCGGTTAAGCAGCCACAGTACAAGAATGATTACCGGGATAAACATCATGGTGGTGGTAGAGCTAAACAACTTAGCCAAGCCGGTTTTAAGCCAGCCCTCGTCTTTGAAAAGCTCCATGGCAATACCAACAATACCAATCAGCATCAGAATAATCGATCCGACCGAGATAATGGTTTGCAATAAAGTATCAGGTCTAATATCAGCGTTCTTTTTATATTTATTCGGGTCAGCCATCATCAACTCCTTGTGAATAACGCATTCAATTTTGCGGCAGATATTTCGCTGGGTCAACCGATTTACCTTGACGGCGGATTTCAAAGTGCAATTTAACCGAATTTGCGTCGGTATTACCCATTTCGGCAATCTTCTGTCCTGCCACTACCGTTTGCCCTTCTTTGGCTACAATTTTATTGTTATGCGCATATACCGATAAAAAAGTTTTATTGTGCTTAACAATGACTAACTTACCATAACCACGCAAATCCGATCCTACATAGATCACTCTGCCTGACGCTGCGGCACTAACCGTTTGCCCCAAGCTGCCGGCAATATCAACCCCTTTATTAGTGGCTTCGTTGAAGTTTGCAATGATTTTTCCTTGCGTGGGCCAAGCCCAATTCAAGTTTTCCTCATCCGAGGGTTTTGTGTCGATGGGCTTAGTATCTGCTGGTTTTATTTCAGGCAGGTTAGCTGTAACTGGTTTGGCTTCGGTGGGTTTACGGTTCAAAGCTTCTAAGCTATAAGGTTCGCGCATGGCTTTGGGCTCGGTTAGCACTGGAG
>JBQTJZ010000106.1:0-3827 GCA_052386615.1 Methylophilaceae bacterium | reverse complement strand
CGCAGGTTTATCTAGATCTCTAGTCTCTTGCGGCACAATCATGCCCACCTGTTTTGCCAGCTCATGTATCGCTTCTACAAAACTTAAGCCTGAGTATTCCATCAAAAAACCAATCGCTGTACCATGCGCGCCGCAACCAAAACAATGGTAAAACTGCTTAGTGGGGCTCACGGTAAAACTGGGGGATTTTTCGTTATGGAATGGGCAGCAGGCAGAATAATTTGCGCCTGCCTTTTTTAACGGTACAAATTTATCCACCACGTTGACGATATCAACACGATTGAGCAATTCTTGGATAAATGCTTCTGGAATCATAAATGTGAGTATAAAGCGTAAATAAAAAAAGGAGCTTTCGCTCCTTTAAATTTTTGCCAAATAATTTTCAAGCTAATCTTGTTTTAATCAACCCTGATATTTTGCCCATATCTGCCTTACCAGCCACCAGCGGTTTGATAGCTGTCATCACCTTGCCCATGTCTTTAATCCCTACAGAACTGGTTTCTACAAGCACTTTTTCTAAAATCACTTTAATTTCATCTTCGCTAAGTTGCTGTGGCAAATAGCTTTGCAATACCTTCACTTCAAATTTCTCAATGTCTGCTAAGTCCATTCTTTGCGCAGATTCGTACGCCACAATGGAATCGCGACGTTGTTTAAGCATTTTCTCGATAACGCTAATGACATCAGCATCTAAAAGTTCAATACGTTCATCAACTTCACGTTGTTTGATGGCAGATAACAGCAACCTAATCGTACCCAAACGCGCGGTTTCCTTCGCGCGCATGGCAACCTTCATATCCTCAGAAATCTGAGCTTTTAACCCCATGAAAAGCGTTTAGTACAATTTGGCTGGCAGCATTTGATTGCGTAAGCGACGATATTGGCGCTTAACCGCAGCCGCAGCTTTACGTTTGCGTTCCCAAGTTGGTTTCTCGTAAAACTCGCGCGCGCGCAAGTCATTAATCAAACCAGTTTTCTCAATTAAACGTTTAAAACGGCGCAATGCAACGTCAAACGGTTCATTCTCTTTTACGCGTACTGATGACATGAAAATCACTATCCTTAAAAATTCTTAACCAAAGACCAATGCAACGTTGAAGTAGCATCGAAAACCGCGTATTCTAGCGCGTTAATTTGCTTTAGGCAATCCCACAGGTCAATATATAGCATGCTAGTTTTAGGAATTGAATCATCTTGCGATGAAACAGGCGTTGCGCTTTACGATACCAAGCATGGTTTGCTGGCGCACGCGCTACATTCACAGGTGAAAATGCATGCAGAATTTGGCGGGGTAGTGCCAGAACTCGCCTCGCGCGACCATATTCAACGCGCCCTGCCACTCACACAGCAAATCCTTAAAACTGCGAATAAAACTTTGCAGGATATTAATGGTATCGCTTATACGCAGGGTCCAGGATTGGCTGGGGCATTGTTGGTAGGCGCCAGCGTTGCACAATCACTCGCCTTTGCACTCAATGTGCCTAGCGTTGGAGTGCATCACCTAGAAGGACATTTGCTAGCACCCCTGCTAGAAAAAAATCCACCGCAATTCCCATTTGTCGCATTATTGGTTTCAGGCGGACATAGCCAACTGATGCGGGTAGAAGGCATTGGCCAATATACGTTGCTAGGCGATACGCTAGATGACGCTGCGGGCGAAGCTTTTGATAAAACAGCAAAACTGCTAGGGCTGGGCTACCCCGGCGGCCCAGCCCTAGCAAAACTTGCGGAGCAAGGTAGGGTACGTTTTAAGTTGCCCAGACCCCTGCTCAATAGTGGCGACTTAAACTTTAGCTTCAGCGGCTTGAAAACTGCCGTGCTAACGCTAGTCAACGCTAACTTACCATTAAGCAATGAGGTGGCTGCTGATATAGCATTTGAATTCCAAGAAGCAGTGACAGAAATTTTAACCGCTAAATGCATGGCGGCACTACGTGATACGGGCTTAGATAATTTGATTGTTTCAGGCGGCGTAGGTGCTAATACCAAACTGCGTGAACGTTTAAATGCCGCCGCCAAACGTAAGCTTTGCAAAGTCAGTTATCCGCGCCTAGAGTTTTGCACCGATAATGGCGCCATGATTGCTTTTGCAGGTGCAATGCGCTTACAAGTTGCAAGCACTGAGCTTCAAGATTATAGCTTTAGTGTACGCCCTCGATGGGATTTAGCGGAACTGATGGCCCCTTAAAAAAGGTTATTTCGTTTTGCCAAACCCGGATTCTGTACCGTTAAGCAATTTTTGAATATTTGTCCTATGGCGCCAAATCAATAGCACAGCCGACACTAGCACCATCATAAGATAATCATTGTAAGGCAATAATAAAAAATAGGCGTAAATAGGTGTCAGTAAAGCCGCCACAATACTGGCTAGTGAGGCATATCGAGAGATAGCAAACACCAAACACCAAGTTACAAAGGCGGCCAAAGCCAGCCAAAGAGATACCGCTAACATCACCCCCAAAGCCGTTGCCACACCTTTTCCGCCTTTGAATTTGAAATAAATTGGATACAAATGCCCTAAAAATACGGCGGTGCCCACAGCACTCACCACCCACATCAACATATCGGTTTGCAATGCCAGCCACACTGGCAACCAACCTTTAAAGGCATCGCCCAGCAGCGTTAGAATAGCCGCAGATTTTTTTCCGCTTCTTAAAACATTGGTTGCCCCTGGGTTCCCACTACCCACAGTACGCGGATCTGGTAAACCAAACGCCTTGCTCACCAAAATACCAAAAGAAACTGAGCCAAGCAAATATGCGGCGATAATCCAAACCATCGGAATTAAAGTAACGGGGATAAAACCGAGCCCACTCATAAAATCAAGCGCGTTCATAGTAAGATGCTCTAAAATCTAACCATTACATTCTAAACCATCACAAAAATATGGACACAATATTTTTAGAGCAAGTGAAAGCGGAAACCAAACTCGGCGTACCCGAATGGGAGCGCATGGTGGCGCAAACCATTATTTTGGATATTGAAATTGGCTACCACTTAAGTAAATCGTGCCAAAGTGACAATATTGCCGACACCATTGATTATGGCGCAGTTGTTGGTCGCATCCGCGAAACCTTAAGCGAAAATAACTTTCAACTGGTAGAAGCGCTTGCAGAGCATATTTGCCAATTGATTTTGAGTGAATTTAAAGCGTTAAGTGTGAAAGTGAGAGTGGCCAAACCTGCCATATTGCCAGGATTGAAAGCATTGGGGGTGGTGATTGAGCGAAAGTAGCGAGTTAAAAGAACTAAGGCAACTAATAGGTTTATTCAATAATAGCGTTTTAACCTTGAAGTTTAGATTCGCAATTTGGGAATCCATGAACAACAAACCACTGTTAAATATGCAAAACAAGAATGGCACTAGCAATGTATATGAATATATAAGAAATTCTTTGTTGATTTGTTGCTTTTTAGATATTGCTAATCTCGGCAAAGATGTAGATAGAAATTTCAAACTGCTATCTTTAGTAGAGATTAAAAAACACCTAAATAATCGAAATGTTAGAGATGAGTTGTTAGCAAAACTTCAAAATAAACAGGTCAATATTAATTTTATTGGCGATAAACCGCCAAAACAATACATCGAAGAAATAAACTTACAAAAACGAAATGAGTTTATTGGTTTCTTCAATTCCAGTTTAAAAGCACTTGATACAAAATTTAAAGATTCAGACTTTAATCACAAATTAAATGCATTTTGGGATATTCGTTCTAAAATTGCAGCTCATCAAGAGCTATCAGTCGAAAATGGGCAACTAAGTTTTATTGACATCAGTACATCTGGGCTTAAATGGGAAGATATTTCGGTATTGATACAAGATTTAG
>JBQTJZ010000105.1:0-7577 GCA_052386615.1 Methylophilaceae bacterium | reverse complement strand
GAAGCCTGCAGGCTTTGAAATTTGTCTGCGCCCATCAGTTCTGCAACGGCTTCGTGACGTCGCGCTACCAATCCCCTGTCGCGCATTGGTTCATGCAACCAATGTCGCAAAAGCCGAGCGCCCATCGCAGTTTGCGTGGTGTTGAGCAGCGAATATAAGGTAGGTGATGTGTCGCCGCGCAAGGTGACATCAATCTCTAAGTTACGGCGCGTGGCGGCATCTAACTGAATGTATTGTGAAGTTTGTTCAACACTAAGCGCTGTAATATGCGGCAGTGCGCCGCGTTGTGTATGCTTAACGTAATCTAATAACGCACCTGCTGCACACAAAGCCGCGGTAAGTTGCTGCGCACCAAATCCGCTTAAATCCAAGGTATTAAATTGTGCAGTAAGCGTTTTAAATGCGCTATCAGCATCAAATTGCCACGGGCTTAAGCACTTTTTCGCACAGTCAAAATTGTCCAATGCGCTATGCTTAAAATCGTCCGCACAAATAATTTCTGCTGGGTTGATTCGCTGTAACTCTTGCGCCAAGTGACCATGCGCAATTTCGCTCAAAATAAAGCCGCCAGAAGCTAAATTAATGCGTGCCAACCCCAACACGCCATCAAGCAAAAATACACTCAATAATTGGTTATCATGCGTTTCATCCAACAACGCAGAATCGGTGAGCGTACCAGGCGTGAGAATGCGCGCGACTGCACGTTCTACCGGACCTTTGCTGGTTGCTGGGTCGCCAATTTGTTCGCATATCGCCACCGCTTCGCCCAGTTTTGTAAGTTTGGCTAAATATTGCTCGGCAGCGTGATATGGCACCCCTGCCATCTTAATGGGCTCGCCATTGCTAGCGCCACGGCGCGTTAGCGTAATACCTAATAACTTAGAAGCTTTCTCTGCATCTTCAAAAAACAGCTCATAAAAATCCCCCATGCGATAAAACAGCAACATGTCTGGATGTTGGCTTTTAAGCGCCAAATACTGGCGCATCATGGGCGTATGGTTAGATAGCGTGTGAGAACTGATGTTGGACACTTAATGATTCAAACCTTAGAAAACATTCGTGCATTTTACAAGCTAATGCGTACCGTAAGCTGTATTTAAGATGTTTTTTGGTTTGAGATTCGATTTATAGAAAGGCATTGGGCTTAAATTGTGCAAGCGGATAAACTCATTTCAACTTAGCAGCCAAACTTAGTAAACGAACTGGTTGCTTATAGCAGCACCAGAATATTAAGTACTATATATTAAGTACTATATATTAAGTACTATGCATTGAGCCTATTTGAACCTAAGTTTGCATTGCGTATGAATTTTTCAAATTCTTTATCTGAAACCGGTTTTGAAAAAAAGTAGCCTTGTGCATAATCACACCCCGCTTCTGCCAGCAACATCAGTTGAGCACGAGTTTCTACGCCCTCTGCAATCACTTTCATGCCTAGCTTATGTGCCATCAAAATAATCGCCTCACATAGACCCATATCGTTCGAACCGGCGCCGATATTGCGCACAAAAGATTGATCTATTTTAATATAATCAATATCGTATCTCTTCAGATAAGATAAAGAAGAATAGCCTGTGCCAAAATCATCGATAGCAATCTGAATGCCGGCTTGTCCGAGCGCTTTTAATCGATCTGTCACCACATCTGAGGCATCTAACAGCAGGCCTTCGGTAATCTCCACCGCGACACTTTGCCCAGGCAAGCCCGCTTCCGCCAGTTGTTTTGGCCATGCGTCATCTTCATTTTTGAATTGGATAGGAGATTTGTTAATGCTGATTTGAAACTCGGCGTGCAACGATTTACGCCACTTGGCGGCCTGCAATAGCGCTTGATGAAACACCCATTCGCCTATCTCAAAAATAATACCTGTATCTTCAGCAATCGCAATAAATTGTCCCGGATTGATTAATCCAAGTGTCGGATGATGCCAGCGTATCAATGCTTCTGCTTTACGAATTTCACCGCTGGCAATCTCGATAATAGGCTGATAAACCAGTTTGAACTCGTTCTTCTCACAGGCTTGTCTTAAATCATTGGCCATACGCATTCTGGCTTTTGCCGCTGTTTGCATAGAAGATGTGAAATAACTGTAGCGGTTGCGTCCCTCGTCTTTAGCCGCATACATGGCCTGATCCGCGTTTTTCAGCAACTCTTCAAACTCTGTGGCATCAATCGGGTATAACGTAATGCCTATACTCGCAGAGATATAAATCGGATCTAGCCCTATTTCAAACGGCTTAAGTAGTTGTGTCAGTATGCCCTTTGCCACCTTGTCTAAGCCGGTCGAATCTTCTACTTGTTTAAGCATAATGACAAATTCGTCACCTCCCAAGCGCGCCACAGTATCCGTTTCACGCACACAAGCCTTTAAGCGCTTTGCAACCTCACACAGTAAAGTATCTCCTTTACCATGACCAAGCGTATCGTTCACCTCTTTAAAGTGATCTAAATCCAAGAACATCACCGCTAAAGCCGACCCAGCGCGCTCAGAGTTTTTAATTTCCTGCTCCAAACGATCGCGAAACATGCGACGATTAGGCAGGTTGGTTAGGCTATCAAAATTGGCTTGTTGCCAAATCAGATCTTCCGCTTCTTTTTGTTTGCTGATATCACGCAAAATACCCAACACACTTCTCTTACCACGGAAATCTACCCTTGAGGCATGCAAATCCAGCCAAATAGATTGTTGACCTCCTTTAAGCATGAATTTGACCTGATAACTTTTTACTGGCTCAACCTCTTCACTAATCCTTGCAGTAAAGCGCTGATTCCATAATTCTAGGTAATCTGGAGCAATGACCTGATCGAACGAAATACCGATAAATTCCTCATAGCGGTAGCCCAACATTTTCGGCAAGGCTGGGTTGGCAAAAATAAAACGGTAATCCTGCGCAACAAACACTCCATCTACCATAGCTTCCAGTAACGCCCGCTGATTTGCATCACTCTCCCTGAGCGAAGCCTCAACACGCTTGATTTCATCAATATCGGTATGCGTGCCAACCATGCGTTCGGATTTACCCTCTTTTGTATAGCTGACAACCTTGCCGCGAGCTAGTATCCATTTATAACTGCCATCCTTACATTTAAGTCGATGCTCTATGCTGTATTGATCCGTTTTACCTGTCACATAAGCCTTTAATGCGGCCAACACTTTAGCTAATTCCTCTGGGTGTAGCATGTCTTGCCACGCTGCAAGGCTATCATCCAGCTCATCCTCTCTGTAGCCTAACATGGCTTTCCACTGGCTCGAATACTTAACCTCGCCAGTTAGGATATGCCAATCCCACACCCCATCGCGCGCGCCCTCCAGTGCAAATTTCCACCTTTCCTCACTGGTTAAAATAGTCGATAAATAAGCCGCGTCTCTAAGTACCAATTTGCGCGAGGAAAGAATACCCAGCGTCATCAGGATCATCGTCACAATCAACATAAACAAAATAATGAGTGCTTGCGCCTTAACTGAGGCCTCGCCTATCGAACTGGAAAAAGCATCTTCCAGCGGAGTAAGCTGCAAGTTAATGTCGTTGATTTGATCGATCAGCGGATCAATAATTTCGGGCGCCGTTTCCCCCGCGCGTATATGGCGATGCACCTGATCAGCCAGCTGAATGGTTTGTGCTATCAACTGGTCGCCTTCTGCCCAGTATTGAATAGAAGGCTTAAGCAGGCTGGTATGTTGAAACACCATGAACAACATCATCATGCCAGGCACGTCATCAGGATTATTGCCTCCTTGGATGAGGCCTTGTTTTGCAAGATCTAAATTGGGCTTAGGTTTTTGTAACTCGGTACGCGTGAGCTTATCGCCTAGCGGAACCTCCATCGCCTTTAAGAATTGCTGATAGTCAGATTCAGCATGCGTTTTAGCGTACCGATTAATGTGATATACCGATACCTTTTGCGATTTTGACCATAAACTTTCCCCACTGACGTAGGCCCTGATAGAAGATATGGTCTTCATACTGAGGACGCCCAATAAAAACAGCAAGGCCACAATAATGCAAAATGGCCAAATAATCGCTATTAATTGTTTATTGATAGATGTAATTTTTTATTTACCAAATACTTAGTTTCAATTGCGGTTTTACTTGCTTACGCGAAATACTGCTTTTTGGATTCAATTTTTCACATTAATTCGAAAAAAATATGATTAAGCAATCAACATAAGATTAAAAATCGTGTGGCTTGTTCAAATTCTCAACGAATATTGTAAAATTTTCGACACAAAACTTTATTAACTAAAAATATAAAAATAAAAAACGTAATTAAATCATTAACTTAATTATATTTTGGCATGGCACATATTGTGCGTTAGCTTACTTGCAAACAGCCAATTTTTGGGGGAATAGAGATGCAAGCAAATCATTATGAAGTTTATGCAGAATTTTTAATTGAATGTAGAAAAGCCATGGGGCCGCTCGATTTTGAGAAGCTCGCTTTTGATGAAGAGTATCAATCTGAGTTTTTTAATCGCGTTTTAGCAGCTGGTGCTAAAGATAGTATTTTAGATATGGCGAACTTAATCAACCGCGAACTAGCAAACGAACACTAAAACTTTCTACCCAGCGCAATTATTGGGGCGATTTTAACTGTATAGTTAAATGTGGCGTAAGTGTTTGTAATATTTGTGCGAATACTTTTGGATTAGCCGCCACGATATTGCCTGTGATGAGCCAGCTTTCATTGCCTTCAAAATCGCCCACAATGCCACCAGCTTCTTGCACCAGTAACCCCCCTGCAGCAATATCCCAAGTCGATAAGTTAATTTCAAAGAAACCATCCACCCAACCCACCGCCACATAGGCTAAATCCAGCGCGGCAGAACCAGGCCGTCGAATGCCTGTCGTTTTTTTAATAAGTGCTTTCAACATGCCCAGATAGGTATCGAGATGCTGAAAATCGCGAAATGGAAAACCCGTGGCAATCAAACTTTCTTGTAATTTTGTACGGCTACTCACGCGAATACGTTTATCATTCAAAAACGCGCCGCGTCCCTTGGTGGCAGTGAATAAATCGTTACGTACTGGGTCGTAAATAACCGCCTGTGTAAGTACTCCCTTTTGCTGTAGGGCAATAGAAACACAGTATTGCGGAAAATTATGTAAGAAATTAGTCGTGCCATCCAGTGGGTCGATAATCCAGATGTTTTCAGCTTCCTTATTGATATCACCACTCTCTTCGCCTAAAAAACCATGGTCAGGGTAAGCCTGTTTTAACGTGTCAATAATCGCTTTTTCCGCTGCATGATCCACCTCGCTCACAAAATCATTGTAAGTTTTCGTATGGATTTTAAGCGCACCTAAATCGCGCGCAGCAAAATTGATAATGTCGCCCGCTTGGCGCGCCGCTTTCACAGCAGTGGTTAACATGGGATGCATAAGAGGTTTTCGTCAAGAACTGATAAAATGCCATTTTAGCATTTTTGCCAACATTCTTAAAATATAAGCCAAATTGAATCCTCAAGACATTTTTAATAATATCCGTGTAGTTCTCTGTGCCACCAGCCACCCAGGGAATATTGGCTCTACAGCTCGCGCAATGAAAACCATGGGATTAAGCCAGCTTTATCTGGTGCAACCACAAAAATTCCCCGATGCGCAAGCGACTGCACTCGCCACTGGCGCGGCAGATTTGCTTGAAAATGCCATCATTACGGAAACTTTGAGCGAGGCACTTAGCGGGTGTGCATTTGCTATTGGGTTGAGTGCGCGCAAACGCTATTTGAGTCACGAAACCGTCAATGTGCGCGAAGCTGCGGCGCAGGCTAATAAAATTGCGACTTCGCAACCTGTTGCATTTGTATTTGGCACGGAGATGAGCGGGCTCACCAATACCGAGCTCGATTGCTGCCAATTACTCGCCATGATTCCCGCTAATCCTGAGTATTCATCACTCAATCTCGCCTCAGCCGTACAAATCATGTGTTACGAACTCAGAATGCATGTGCTGGGAGGCAATATAGATAGGGCTTCTGGGGCAGAACTTGCAAACAACGAAGAACTAGAACGTTTTTATGTGCACTTAGAAGAGACGCTGTTGCATATTGGCTACCTAAACCCCAACGCGCCGAAAAAGCTATTCGAACGCCTGCGCAGACTTTACTCGCGCGCCCGATTGGAAAAAGAAGAGATCAATTTGTTGCGCGGCGTGCTGACGCTTACACAAGAACCGCGTAAGCATAAGAAATATTAATCCCCTAGTGTTTTAGTCAACCATTCGCTTTTATGGCATAATGTGAACCTTACATTTTTAACACCACCAAACCCAATGTTCGATCATATTAAAGAAGATATCGCCATCGTTTTTGAACGTGATCCTGCGGCGCGGACGCATTTTGAGATTCTCACCACCTACCCGGGAGTACACGCATTATTAATGCATCGCTTTAGTCATTGGCTATGGAAAACTCGCCTGTATTGGCTGGCGCGTTTCATGTCGCACGTTGCACGCGGCTTGACGGGGATAGAAATCCACCCCGGCGCCACCATTGGCCATCGCGTGTTTATTGACCATGGCATGGGCGTAGTGATTGGTGAAACTGCGGTCATTGGTGATGATTGTACGCTTTACCATGGCGTGACTTTAGGGGGTACCTCTTGGAGCAAAGGTAAACGTCATCCCACACTAGAAAATGGCGTAGTTATTGGTGCTGGTGCGAAAGTGCTAGGACCAATTAATATAGGCACTGGCGCAAAAATCGGCTCCAATGCCGTAGTGGTAAAAGATGTGCCTGCGAACGCGACTGCAGTAGGAATTCCGGCGCGTATCCTAGAAGAAGAGCAAGCCAAACAAGCAGAGGTAAAAGCTAAATTTAGTGCTTATGCGGTGAGCGATGATGAAAATGATCCGATTAACAAGGCGTTGCAACCGCTTTTAGAGCGCATTACCAAGCAGGATGCTGAAATGCAGGCTTTGAAGGCGCAAGTAGGCGAAGCTTTCGGCGCCAAAAAAGTGAGCAAAAAACCCTAAGCTTTTCTGGATTATTGACTTATGTTAGCTTGCACTGCACACCTGCTGGTCTTAATCATATTATCGCTGAACCAAACCCAACAATAATTGACTAAATTACTAGGTTATTATAGAATGGCCTCTGTTTTAATGCATATTTAACTACTATGAGACTCACTACTAAAGGTCGTTTTGCAGTTACCGCCATGTTAGACCTCGCTTTAAACGAGACTGACAAACCGGTGACGCTGGCTGATATCAGCGAGCGACAAGCTATTTCGTTATCTTATTTGGAACAGTTATTTAGCCGATTACGTCGCCAAGGCCTAGTAACAAGTGTGCGTGGGCCGGGGGGCGGCTATCGTTTAGCAAAAGCCCAGAACGATATTTCTGTGTCGGTTATTATTGCTGCAGTCGATGAGCATATCGACGCAACCCAATGTGGCGGCAAAGAAGATTGTCACGGCGCGGAAGGCCGTTGCATGACGCATGATTTGTGGGCGTCGCTTAATTTTAAAATTTTGGATTATTTATCAGGCATAAGTTTTGGGAATATTGTGGAAATGCAGCCGGGAAATGAAGGTAGATCCGGCACGGTGTTATTTTCAACGCGTATAACATGCCAT